>NZ_JAFGYZ010000009.1:0-245112 GCF_017491585.1 Pseudomonas sp. 58(2021) | reverse complement strand
GGTTCGCCACGATCCGCCCGCCCGTCGCGGCAAACGGATGCCCCGCCGCCAGCGAGCTGCCCTTGACGTTCAAGCGGCTGCGGTCAATCGACCCCAACGGCGCATCCAGCCCCAGTCGGGTCTTGCAGTACTCCGGATCCTCCCAGGCCTTCAACGTGCACAACACCTGCGCGGCAAATGCTTCGTGGATTTCGTAGTAGTCGAAGTCCTGCAAGGTCAGCCCATTGCGCGCCAGCAAACGCGGCACCGCATACACCGGCGCCATCAACAGCCCTTCGGCGCCGTTGACGAAATCCACCGCCGCCGCTTCGCCGTCACGCAAGTAAGCGAGAATCGGCAGGCCACGTTCTTTCGCCCACGCCTCACTGCCCAGCAACACCACCGATGCGCCATCGGTCAGTGGCGTGGAGTTGCCGGCGGTCAGCGTGCCCTTGGCGCTTTTCTCGAAGGCCGGCTTCAGGGTCGCGAGTTTTTCCAGGGTCAGGTCCGGGCGCAGGTTGTTGTCGCGGGTCAGGCCGAGGAATGGGGTCATCAGGTCGTTGTGCCAGCCTTCGCTGTAGGACGCGGCGAGTTTGTGGTGGCTTTCGAGTGCCAGTTGATCCTGTTCTTCGCGAGGAATATTCCAGGTCTGCGCCATCAGCTCGCAGTGCTGGCCCATCGACAGGCCGGTGCGCGGTTCGCCGTTGCGCGGGAATTCGGGGATCAGGTGTTTCGGACGCAATTGCAGGAAAGTCTTGAGCTTGTCGCCAGTGGTTTTCGCGCGGTTGGCTTGCAGAAGAATCTTGCGCAGGCCCTCGCTGACGCTGATCGGCGCGTCCGACGTGGTGTCGACGCCGCCGGCAATGCCGCAGTCGATCTGGCCGAGGGCGATCTTGTTCGCCACCAGCAGCGCCGCTTCCAGGCCGGTGCCGCAGGCCTGCTGTATGTCATAGGCCGGCGTGGCCGGCGACAGGCGCGAGCCGAGCACGCATTCGCGGGTCAGATTCATATCCCGTGACAATTTCAGCACCGCCCCCGCGACCACTTCGCCCATGCGCTGGCCGTGCAGATTGTAGCGTTCGATCAGACCTTCGAGGGCGGCGGTGAGCATCACCTGATTGCTCGCGGTGGCGTATGGGCCGTTGGAACGGGCGAACGGAATACGGTTGCCACCTATGATCGCGACGCGGCGCAGCTGACTCATGAAAAACTCCTTGTGAAATTCTGAATTGAAAAACGATCCCTGTGGGAGCGAGCCTGCTCGCGATGGCTGACTGTCAGGCACCAGGATGTTGAGGCTGACGACGCCTTCGCGAGCAGGCTCGCTCCCACAAGGTCCGCATTTATCTGCAAGACCTGCTAAACCTCAGTGTTCTAGCGTAGGCCTTATTGCGTGGATCGAACGATTGATTGCTCTTCGCAGTCCACACTTTGAACCCCATCTTCTGGAGAGCGTTCCATGTCTGACCGCTATATCGACTTCGCCAACTCGTCCATCGGCCATCGTCTGGTCGGGGCCCTGGGCCTGCCGTCGCCGGTGCGGCTGGAACGCTGGCAGGCCGGGCGCCTGCGGCCGGTGGACGGTGCGCTGCTGATCGGCGGCGGGCCGCTGGCCGAACGGGTCAGCGCATTCGCCAATCGCCTGACTGACGCGATTTACCGTTACGGCGACCAGCCGGCAACTGCCACACAATGGATTCCCGGCCATGGCCCGAAACTCAAGGCCGTGGTGTTCGATGCCAGCGATCTGCAGCACACCGACCAGCTCAAGCAGCTGCGTGAATTCTTTCAGCCGTTGATGAAGAACCTCGACAGCAGCGCGCACCTGGTGATTCTCGGCCGTGCCCCGGAAACCCTGCGTGAACCGTTTGCCGCCAGTGCCCAGCGAGCGCTTGAAGGCTTCTCTCGCTCGCTGGCCAAGGAGTTGCGCAGCGGCGGCACGCTGCAACTGATCTACGTCGGCGAAGGCGCCGAGGATCAGCTCGAAGGGCCGCTGCGGTTTTTCCTTTCGCCGAAAAGTGCGTTCGTCTCCGGGCAGGTGATCAGGCTGACAGCCTGCGCCACCCAGGTCACCGACTGGACGCGCCCATTGGCCGGGCGCAAGGCGCTGGTCACTGGCGCGGCGCGGGGCATCGGTGCCTCCATCGCCGAAACCCTGGCCCGGGACGGCGCCGAGGTGATTCTGCTCGACGTACCACCAGCCAAGACCGATCTTGAAGCCCTGGCCGCCCGCCTCGGCGGGCGCGCCATCACCCTCGATATCTGCGCCGAAGACGCCGCCGCGCAGCTGATCGAACAGTTGCCGGACGGCCTCGACATTCTGGTGCACAACGCCGGCATCACCCGCGACAAGACCCTGGCCAACATGACGCCCGAGTTCTGGGACGCGGTGCTGGCGGTCAATCTCAACGCCCCGCAAGTACTGACCAAGGCCCTTCTCGACAGCGGCACCCTGCGCGACAACGCGCGAGTGATTCTGCTGGCCTCGATCAGCGGCATCGCCGGCAATCGCGGGCAGACCAACTACGCGGCAAGCAAGGCCGGGCTGATCGGACTGGCCCAGGCCTGGGCGCCGACCCTGCTGGAACGCGGCATCAGCATCAACGCCGTGGCGCCGGGATTCATCGAGACCCAGATGACTGCGCACATCCCGTTCGGCCTGCGTGAAGCCGGCCGGCGCATGAGTTCGCTGGGCCAGGGCGGCCTGCCGCAAGACGTCGCCGAAGCCGTGGCCTGGCTGGCACAACCGGGCACCGGCGCGTTCACCGGGCAGGCGCTGCGGGTCTGTGGACAAAGTGTTCTGGGGGCTTAGGCATGAGCATCGAATGGCATACGTTGCACCAGGAACCGAGCCTGCCAGGACTGTATGTCCGGGCGGCGACCCGGCGCAAAATCACCGGCACCACCTTGCCCGACAGCGGCTTGCGCTGCGCCGTCGAGGTGGATGGCAAACGTCTGGCGGCCTATCGCAAGGTCTGCGGTTTTGCCGATGACGGCCTGCTGCCGCCGACTTATCCACACGTCCTGGCGTTTGCGTTGCAGATGCAATTGCTCACGGCCAAAGACTTTCCATTCCCGCTGCTGGGGCTGATTCATCTGAGCAACCGTATTCGCGTACTGCGGCCGATGGGCGGGATCGGTCGGGCGCAGGTCAGCGTTCGGGTCCACAACCTGCAACCGCATCCGAAAGGCGCGACGTTCGAGCTGCTGACCACCCTCGACGATCAGCTTGGCCCACTCTGGGAGGCCGAAAGCCAGATGCTCTGCCGAGGCGTGAGGCTGGAGGGCGAAGCGCTCGAACAGACGTGGGAACCCACGCTGCCACTGATGCAGGTGGCGCAGTGGAAAGCCCCGGCGGACATTGGCCGGCAGTACGCCAAAGTCTCCGGCGACTACAACCCGATCCACCTGAGTGCCGCCAGTGCCAGGCTGTTCGGCTTCCCCACCGCCATCGCCCACGGCTTGTGGAACAAGGCCCGTACGCTGGCTGCACTGGCTGATCATCTGCCACGGGCCAACCTGGAAATTGCTGGGTACTTTCGCAAGCCGGTGCGCCTGCCAAGCGAAGTATCGCTGTTCGCCAGCGCTGCGGGATCCAGCGGTGAATTACGTCTGATCGGTGCCGGGGATCTGGAACATATGGTCGGCCACTGGCAACCGATTGCCTGAGTCGACCCACCGCGCCAGTCGCTACCCCGCTCCTGGCGGGGTGCGATCCGCCCCGCGAAACATGATTAATTGTGTGTATATAACTTAAGTTTTTTCCCCCCGCCATCCACTTCCTTGCCAAACAACCGGCCTTGATTCTCAAGGCTTTTTTTGCGCGCTTATATCCTCGGCATTAGTCGCTAAGCTGCAGATTCACCCCTCTATATAAAGGCATTAATACCAACTCGAGAATGGCATGAATCCAACCTTGCGATTGATATGAGCACAACGGGCGAAGGCATTGCCGACAACAGAATCGGTGAGCCATCGAAGACAACGAACGTTGTGACAGGTGCAAGGGATTACCCTCATGAAAACTCAAGTGTGGTGCAAATCGGCAACAGCGCTGGCATTGATTCTCTCTCTTGGACTGGCAGGCTGCAGCAGCGGCGGTGGCGGTCATCACAGCAGTTCCGGCAGCTCTTCACCGGACAGCTCCACCGCAGGCACTGGCGGAACAGGCGGAACATCAGGCACCGGGACCGGCACTGCCGGCACTGATAACGGAACGGGAACGGGAACGGGAACGGGAACAGGTACCGGAACTGGAACTGGAACTGGAACCGGAACCGGGGCGGGCAATGGCGGCACTGCGGGCACCGGTGGCACCGGTGGCACCGGCGGGACCGGCACAACGAATCCGACCAATCCCACGGACCCGACCAACCCGACGAATCCAACCGATCCGACCAATCCCACCAACCCGAGTACTCCTTCACCCCTGGTCACCTCGACCCTGGTGAAAGACGTTGGCAACACCGTCGCAGGCGTCGGCAGCGGCGTCGGCCAGGTCGGTGACTCGCTCAGTGGCGTACCTGTGGTCGGCGGGGTGGTGCAAAGCGCTGCCAAAACCGCCGGCAACGTCGTGACCACACTGGGTGACGGCGTAGCCAACGGAATCGGCAAACTGGGTACGACCGATAATGGCCTGGGCGTGACAGCGTCGGCCGTCGGCGGCGTGGTGCAGGATGTCGGCAACGGTGTGTCCGACCTGAGCGGCCAACTGGCGAATGCCACAGGCAGCGTTCCGGTAGTCGGCGGCGTGGTCACCAAGGTCGCGCCGCTGCTCGGTGGTGTCGGTGAAAAAGTCACCATGATCGGCGACACCCTCAGCACAGCGACCACCACCGGCCCCCTCGGTTCGCTGACCAAAAACGTCGGCAACAACCTGGTGCCGGTGATCGCCATGGTCGAAAGCACCACCGACAGAATCGGCAGCACCACGGGCCTGGGTGTGCCGTTGAACGGGATCGTTCAGAAAGTCGGCAGCACCGTCAACGGCGTGGGCAACAACGTCACCGCGGCCGGCAATGGCAATGCCTTGACCAACACCGTCGGCGGTGCACTGAGCAACGTCGGCACCACGGTTGGCAAGGTCGGCGGTGTAGTCGACAACGGCACCGGATCGGGAACCGGCGCCGGTAGCGGCCTGGGCAACAATGGCCTGCTGCAGACTGTCGGCGGCGCGGTGGCCAATGTCGGCACCGGGCTGACGGCCGGCAACGGCGCACTCAGCGCACCCGGCGGCGTACTCGCATCGACTGGCAACACCGTGGCGTCGCTCAACACCGTGCTCGGCGGTTCGGGCACACCGATCACCGCACCCACCACACCACTGGCAACCCTGGGCAACAACGTCGGCAGCGGGATCGCTCCCGTCACCACCGCCGTCACCGGTCTGACCCAGAACGTCGGCAGTACCACCGGGCTCGGCGCTCCGGTCGCCAGCGTCACCAGTCAGGTGGGCGGTGCGGTCGGCAATCTGGGCAGCACCCTTGCGAGCACCAACAGTAACCCGGTCGTGACCGCTGTCGGCAACACCGTCACCACCGTGGGCAACACCGTCACCGCCGTCGGCGGACTGGTCAACGGCGGCACAACGACCGGCGGCACTGGCACAGGCGTGGGCGCAGGCCTGGGCGGTGTTCTCGGTGGCCTGACCGGCGCCCTGGGCGGCAACAAACCCTGAATTGCACCTGGCCGATTCGACGGCCTAACCTACAGCGCCTACGCTTGGTTGAGGGCGGAAGATTCCCACGAGTCTTCCGCTTTTTTCTCAGGAAAACCCTGCCTGGTGCTGCGGTTTGAACATGGAGTGTCCTATGCGCGTAATGGCATCCCTGCTGTTCCTCAGTCTCAGTTCCTCTGCCCTCGCCGACACCCTGCCCAGCTTTCTCAACAGCAATGAAACCATTCGCAATTTGCCGGTGCCGAATCTGCCGGCCGATGCTTACCGGCCGAACGCTGCGCCGCTGCAAGTCCCGGAGCCCGGTGCCGCAGCGACCGAACCGCTGAAGATGGGCACGAAGATCAAACTGAAAACCGTGCAGATCGAAGGGGGCACGCTCTACCCGCTCAACGAACTGGCGGAAGTCTTCAAACCCCTGATCGGTCACGAACCCAGCCTTGCCGATCTGATCGAAGCCACCCGCACCATCACCCGGCGCTACCAGAGCGACGGCTACCTGTTGTCCTATGCCTTCTTGCCGCAACAGACTTTCGAGGGCGGAGTGGCGCGGGTCGTGCTGGTAGAAGGCTACGTGCGGGACGTTGAGGTTCAGGGCGATATCGGCCGGGTCAAAGGCCTGATCGATAGACTGGCAGCGAAAATCCAGGCTGAACGCCCGCTGACCCGCAAGACCTTCGAACGCTATACCACGCTGATGACCCGCATCCCTGGCGTCACGCTCCAGGCCCAGGTGCCGCCACCCGGCACCACCGACGGCGCGACCACGCTGCTCGCCCAGGCCAGCCGCAAACCGTTCACCAGCACCCTGAGTACCACCGAAGACAACCGCAACGGTACTCAGGCCTTGTTGGGCGTAAGCAGCAACTCCCAGACGTCGATGGGCGAACAATTGACCCTCAGCGGATTGTTTCCGCCCGGGAAGGACCACGAGCATTACTACCGTCTGGACTACAGCCAGTTCCTCGATGACGAAGGCACGCAACTGAGCCTGTCGGCTTCACGCTATCGCGCCGACCCCGGCACCAACGTGCTGCTGAACAACGGCCTGGAACTCAAGCCCCACCGTGAGAACGACCGTTACTCGATCGGTTTCAGCCTGCCGCTGATTGCCGCCTCGAATGAACTGCTGACGGCCGGAGCCCGTCTGTACGCGGTCAATGACAAGACCCGCTACAACGTCATCGGCTACCCGCTGAGCGTTGAAGAACGCACCGATGTCCGCGCCCTCGCTTTCGAAAGCGACTGGCGCAAGGCCGACGCCCGGCAACTGCGGATTCTCAGCGGTGGTGTGTATCAGGGGCTGGACAGCATGGGGGCGCACACCAACAACAGCGCCATCGATCTCAACTTCCTGCGCCTGCGGCTTTCCGGGGTGCAGAGCGACAAGTTCTTCGACAACTGGCAAGGCGTGCTTTCGGGTGCACTGTACTGGAGCGACGACACCCTGCCCGACAGCGAGCGCGCGGTGTTCGGCGGGCAGAATTTCGGCCGCGGCTACCCGGACGATCAGGCATCCGGCGACAAGGGCTGGGGCGTGGCCTACGAGATCAACTACAGTTTCAACCGCGACGGCAACTGGGTGCGCATCCTGCAGCCCTATGTCGTGCTCGACCGCTCCCGCAGCTGGTTCAATCAATTGCCGGTGCAGGCCAACAGCTTGTCCTCGGCGGCCGTGGGTCTGAGGTTCGGCGATGCCAAGTACTACAACATCGCCCTGGAAGCGGCCAAACCGATGTCGGATGAAGCGCTGGACACGTTCAATCGCCGGCCACGCTACAGCGTCAGTTTCAGTTATCAGCTGTAGTCGGCCGGCTTCGCATTCACCCAGGGCTTGGGAAACAGGTTGTCGAGGGTTTCCAGCAACCGCACGTGATAGATCGGCTTGCGAAACAGGTCCAACACCTGCAACCGCAGCATGTCGCTGACATCCTCCATGTCCGCATGCCCCGAGGTCACGATCACCGGCAAGTGCTGGCGCGAAGTGTGTTCGCGCAGCCGCTTGATCAGCGACATGCCGCTCTCCTCCGGCATGCGCAGGTCGGTGATCACCAGGGCGATATCGGGATGACGGGTCAGATGATGCAGGGCGAGTTTCACCGACGTCGCGGTATGACAGACGAAGCCCTCGCCCTCCAGCAACTCCGCCAACTCCAGCAACGCGTCCTCTTCATCGTCAACCAGAAGCAACTGTTGGCGGGGCAGCGAGGAAGCAGTCATGGGTCAATCCCTGAAAAACTGAAGGTGGAATCGAGTGTAGTGCGAGATTCGCCACCCATCGAGTCAGGGTAACTGCGTCGGCGCAGTCTGTGCCGTGCCACCCAGGGCCACGAGGATGTTGTTGAAGATCGCCAGCACCTTGGCGCCTACCGGCGTCACGAACACCACCACCACAATGGCGACCATTGCCACCACAATCGCGTACTCGATGGCCGACGCGGCTTCGGTGCTTGCCAGGAACGACCGGGCACGCAACATCAGGTATTCGAAGAACATGGACATTCTCCTTCATGCCCGGGTCTTCCGGGCACCGGAAAGCCAATGATCAGGGCAATGCCTGCGCGCTTTCTCTCAGCGCCAGACAGGCATCGACAGAGGGAAGGGAAATTCGGTCAAGGTATGCCGGGTTTGGTCGGGGCCGTGCCACCCAGCGAGGTCAGTATCGCGCTGAAAATGTTGAAGACCTTGGTGCCCATTGGCGTCACGAACACCACGACCACCACCGCTACCATCGCCACCACGATCGCGTACTCGATAGCCGAAGCCCCTTCGTCACTTTTGAAAAACAGTCGTGCCCTGGCCAGCAGATAATCGAGAATCATACGTCCACTCCTTTGCGCTCCTGGCGCCGATGTCGCTACAGCGGCAAAGCTTCCACCGTGCCATCTGAGCATTGTCAACAAAGCCCCCGTCAACAACTGTAAGAACGGATTAATCACAAAGGATTAATTGCATCGTCGCTCCCCTCATTTCGACTGCTAATTGGCCAACCCCCATACTTTCGTAGGTTATTTGCCCGCCAGTAATGGCGTTTTGGCTTGTTTCAGCTAGCGTGGAAATAGCGAAATAGTTGGATGTTCATAGCTGCCTGATTGCGATGTTCCCTTGGTAGGAAGTGCGGGCTGGTAGTGCAGCAGGAAAGGGAGAGCCGTCATGAACAGTCGTGTCACCATGGGCCTTGCCGCCGTGCTTCTGCTGGGGGCCATCATTGTCGGCTACTGGGGCCTGGTGGTCAGCCGGCAACCGGCGCCAGTTGCCGAGGCACCTGCGCCAGCGGTGGTCACCGTCGAAAAAACCGTCGCCGCCGCTGAAGACCAGACCCGCCAACCCGTCGTGGTGCTGGTGCGCGATGTCCCTCCATTCACGCCCCTCACTGCTGCCGACCTGGCCGTTGAAAAACTGCGCAGTGCACCTGCCGGCAGCCTCGGCACAATCGAACAGGCCGTGGGTCGCACACCGTGGCGCCATCTGAGTGCCGGAACCTGGCTCAACGATGAAAGCTTCGAGGCCGGCGGAACGCTGGCGCGCATGATCCACAAAGATGAACGCGCACTGGCAGTGTCGGTCGATGAAGTCATTGGCGCGGCCGGACAATTGATTCCCGGTGATTACGTCGATGTGCTGTTGTTCCTGCGCCAGGACGCCAGCAACCCGCAGCAGTCGGCGCAGATTGTGGTGCCGGCCATGCGCGTGCTGGGTGTCGGCGAGCAATACGGCCTGACCAATGATGGGCAACCGTCTGCTCCCGCGTTGAGTGCCGACGACAAGCTCAAACAGGATCAGCGCCGGCTCACGGCGCGCACGGTGGTGCTGGCAGTGCCGGAACAACTGCTGAGCCGGATGATGCTCGCCACCCAGGTCGGCACCTTGCGCCTGGCTGTACGCAGCAGTGAAGAACAGCGCCTGGCCAAATACTGGGCCGGCGAAAATCAGGCTCCGGACAAACTGGTCGCCGCCAACAGCCAACTCTTCCAGTTCACCCAGCTTGCGCTGGGCGCTGCGCCGAAAGTCCCGTCCGGCGGCGAGCACAGCGGCGCAGCGCGGCCTGCGGTGGAAGTGATTCGCGGTAATCAGATCACCCAACAGAATCCATGACTGAGCAAGGATCCAAGTGCATGCAGAGTCGTTCCTGGCCGACCTTCAATCCCCTGCTCCGGGCCTTGCTGCTGATGGGACTGTCGATCAATGCCGCACAGGCGGCCACCGGCAATTGCTCGGCCCTCGGCCGCTTGCCACCGGTGATCGAAGTCAACGAAGGCTGGCAAAAGGATCTGCAATCGCCGGTGGCAATCACGCGCCTGGCCATCGGCGATCCGAAAATCGCCGACGTGCACGCCACCGGCAACGCGTCGTTCCTGGTCACCGGCATGGCCCCCGGCGCCACCAGCCTGATGGTCTGGACCGGCTGCTCCAGCGAGCCGCGCCAGAGCATGGTGTTTGTCCAGGGCGCCGCCACCGGGGCGCTGACCGGCACGGGCTCACCGCCTGCGGAGGATGCGCTGCTGCCTTCGCAAGTGCAGACCGACATCCGTTTCGTCGAAGTCAGCCGCACCAAACTCAAGCAGGCCTCGGCCAAACTGATCGGCACCCGCGGTAATTTCCTGTTCGGCTCCCCCGGGACACTGCCGCCCATCGATGGCGTGCCGCAGCCGCGACTGCCGGTGGATAACTCGCTGTTCAACTTCTCCTGGATCGGCGGCAATACCATGGCGATCATCAACGCCCTGGAGGGCAGCGGCTTCGCCTACACCCTGGCGCGGCCAAGCCTGGTGGCGCTGAACGGGCAGAGCGCGAGCTTCCTCGCCGGTGGCCAGATCCCGATCCCGGTACCCAGTTCCGGCAGCGACAGCGTATCCATCGAATACAAGGAGTTCGGCATCCGCCTGACCCTGACGCCGACCATCATCAGCCACGACCGCATCGCCCTGAAAGTCGCGCCGGAAGTCAGCGAACTGGACTTCAGCAATTCCGTGCAGATCGCCGGAACCACGGTACCGGCCCTGACCATCCGCCGCACCGACACCAGCATCTCCCTCGCCGATGGCGAGAGCTTCGTCATCAGCGGACTGATCAGCACCAGCAACAGCTCCCAGGTCGACAAGTTTCCGGGGCTCGGCGATATCCCGGTGCTCGGGGCGTTTTTCAAGAGTTCACAGATCAAACGCGAAGAGCGTGAACTGTTGATGATCGTCACCCCGCATCTGGTGCGTCCACTGTCGGCGGAAGCGCAACTGCCTTCGCTGCCGGGAGAAAAACTGCGCAACTACGACCCGAACTTCTATCGCATGTTCTTCATGGAAAACGGCAACTTCGACAAGCGCAGCGGGTTGTCCCAATGAGCCAGAGCATGAGCCAGACCTTTCTCGCCATCACCCGCAACAGCACCGATCTGGAATGGCTGCAAAGCGCTCTCGCGCCCCTGGGGCAAGTGGTCAGCGCCGGTACGGGCAGCCTCGATGAATTGCTCGCGCTGGTGGATGTCACCTTCGCCAGCCTGGTGTTCGTCGGCCTCGACCGTGAACACGTGGTGGCCCAGAGCGCGCTGATCGAAGGTGCGCTGGAGGCCAAGCCGATGCTGGCGATCGTCGCCCTCGGCGACGGCATGGACAATCAGTTGGTGCTCAACGCCATGCGCGCCGGGGCACGGGATTTTGTCGCCTACGGTTCGCGCTCCAGCGAAGTCGCGGGGCTGGTACGCCGCTTGAGCAAACGCATGCCGCCGGTGACCCACACCACGCAGTCGGGCGGGCTGACGGTTCTGTACGGTGTGCAGAGCAGTTCCGACGGCGCGTTGCTGTCCAACCATATGGCGCTGGTGGTGCAAAAGAGCGGGCAACAGACGCTGCTGCTGGACCTCGGCCTGCCCCGTGGCGACAGTCTGGCGCTGTTGGGTCTGGAAAGTTCGTTCCACTTCGGCGATGCCCTGCGCCACTTGCGCAGGCTCGACGCGACGCTGATCGACAGCGCCTTCACCAGCGCCGAAGCGGGTCTGCGGATTCTGGCCTATGCCGACACTGACGAGCCACTGGAGAGCACCAGCGCCGCCGAGCTGTACATGTTGCTCAGTGCCTTGCGCCAGCACTTCCAGCACATTGTCGTGAACCTCACCGGCCAGCCTGACAGCGAAGCCTTGCGCACCTTTGTCAGCCATTGCGACAAGCTGATCTGGTACACCGACCAGAATGTGCTCGATTGCCGGCGCAACCTGGCGGTGTTCAATCTGTGGCGGGAAAAAGGCATGAAGCTCGATCACGGACGGCTGTTGGTCGACCGCTATCTGAGCAACGTCGCGCCGGATGCGGACACCCTCGGCAAGACCTTCAATCTGGAAGTGATCGCAGTGCTGGCCCTGAGCCCGGAGCTGCGCATGAACGCCAAGAACCAGGGTGTGAGCCTGTTTGAACTGGCCCCCCGGGAGAAACTCACCCAGAGCCTGCGGGCGCTTGGCGAGCGTCTGGCCAAACGCTCCGAAGGCCTGACCAAACCCAGGATCACCTGGTTCGACCGGTTGCGAGGCAGCTCATGAGTCCGGAAAAACTCTTCGGTGCCCCTGCTCGCGGTCAGTCGGGCAACACCGACCACGAAGGTCTGAAACTGGTCCTGCATCGCTACATCATCGATGCCATCGAGGAGTCCGGGAAAAACCTGCTGGAAGGCTCTCGGCAGTTGCTGGCGCAGTTTGTCACCGACAAGGTCGCTGAGTACATCGCCCGTCTGCACCTGGCGATTTCCCGTTACGAGATGGAGCGCCTGGCGGAAGAGATCGTCGATGAACTGACCGGTTTCGGCCCGCTGGAGGTGTTGCTGCGCGACAGTGCCGTGACCGAGATCCTGGTCAACGGCCCGCATCGGGTATTCGTGGAACGCGACGGCGTGCTGCACCAGAGCGACTTGCGCTTCATCGACGCGCACCACGTCGAACGGGTCATGCAACGTATTCTGGCGCCGCTCGGGCGACGGCTGGACGAGTCGTCGCCGATGGTCGACGCACGCCTGCCCGACGGTAGCCGGGTCAACGCGATCATCCCGCCGATCGCCCTCGACGGGCCGTGTCTGTCGATTCGGAAATTCCGCAAGGACATGCTCAAGAGCAGCGACCTGATCGCCATGCAGACCATCGACCTGGCGATCTTCGATTGCCTGCAGGACGCGGTAGGCAAGCGCTGCAACATTTTGATCAGCGGAGGTACCGGTACCGGCAAGACCACGCTGTTGAACATTCTCAGTCAGTTGATCAACCCCCACGAGCGCCTGGTGACCATCGAGGACGTCGCCGAATTGCAGCTCGGTCATCCGCACGTGGTGCGTCTGGAAACCCGGCCGCCGAACGCCGAAGGTCATGGCGAGGTCAAGGCCAGCGACCTGATCCGCAACGCCCTGCGGATGCGCCCGGACCGGATCATCCTCGGCGAGATCCGCGGTGTCGAAGTACTCGACGTGCTCACGGCGATGAACACCGGTCACGACGGTTCGATGAGCACGGTCCACGCCAATAACGCCCAGGATGCGTTGCTGCGGCTGGAAACTTTGGTCGGCCTGACCGGGCGCACCGTGGCCGAACGCACCCTGCGGCAAATGATCTGCGCGGCGCTCGACGTGATCATTCAGCTGACCCGCATGCCCGACGGCCGCCGCTGCGTGAGCGAAGTGGTTGAAGTCGTCGGTGTGCGCGAAGACGTTTACGTCACCAACACCTTGTTCCGCCTCGATCGACGCACCGGTTTCGGCTTCCTGCGCGAAGCGGTCAATCCGGCCGGCGACAAGTTGCGGCACGAGTCGAGTCTGGGCTGAGCGCATGGAGCCTTCGTCATGATCGGACCGGTGATTCTCATCGTCATTTGCCTGATGCTGCTGGTGCTGTCCATCCGTCTGTTCCTGCAGGGTGTACGCAAGACCGCCAACGAACGGGTGCTCAAGCGACTGGCTGCCGGGCAACCGCAGACAGCGCCCGGCAAAACTTCGTGGACAGGGCTCGAACGCATGTTCCTGAAGGCCGGCCTGGGCCGCCCCGGCGAGCGTCTGGGGTTATGGCTGGCGTTGTGGGCCATCGCGATGATGCTGGGTTATCTGACCGCCGACTGGATCGGCCTGCTGATCCTGACGCTGGCGCCGCCCCTGGTGTTGCGCCTGTACATCGCATGGCTGTATCGCCGCCGGCTCAATCGCATGATCGAGCAACTGCCGCAGCTGCTGGACCACTCGGTGCGCAGCCTCAAATCCGGGCGCACCCTGAGCGACGCCGTGCTGGGCGGCATCGATTCCTGCGAGGATCCGTTGAAGACTGCGATGGGCCGGGTGCAGCGCAACGTGCAACTGGGGGTGAACCTGCCCGATGCGGTGAGCGACTTCGCCGAGCTCTACGAACAGGACGAACTGCGCATGTTTGCCCTCGGCCTGAAGGTCAATCACCGCTACGGCGGCAATGCCAGCGAACTGCTGGAAAACCTGATCAAGCTGATCCGCGAACGCGATCAGGGCGCCCGTCAGCTGCGCGCCCTGACCGGCGAAACCCGCTTGACCGCGTGGGTGCTCGGATCACTGCCTGTGATCCTGGTGAGCTACTTCATGCTGACCAATCCCGGCTACATGCTTGGCATGTGGAAAGACCCCGGCGGCCAGACCATGCTGATCGTCGCGGTGGTGCTGCAGGTGATCGGCAGCCTGGCGCTGTGGCGCATGTTGAGGAGTGTCTGAGATGGTGATCCTGGCCAGTCTCATGCTGCTGCTCGGGGCGCTGCTGCTGGTCGGCAATCATTTGCTGAGCGAACGTCGCCGGGTGCGTCAGGTCAACCAGCGCCTGCTGGGCCATCTGGTGCGAGAGAGCCGCTTGCGCACCTTGCTGCGGGCGCTGGGCAACAGCCGGTTCGGCCAGCGTTCGGTGAGCATGGACAGCGAAACCCAGACCCTGCTCAACCGCCTCGGCTGGCGCCGGACCAGTGAACGCTCGCTGTTTGCCGCGTGCCAGATCGGTACACCGTTGCTGGCGCTGGGTATCGGTTTGTTTCTGCAGGAGGTGTTCTTTCCCCAGGCGCCGAAAGGCTGGCTGGTGCCGATGCTCGCCACCGGCACCGGTTACCTGCTGCCCAAGCGCCTGCTGGCGTATGCCGCCGCCCGACGGCAGAAAATCATTTCGGTGGAGGTTTCGACGTTCATTCCTCTGCTGCGCATCCTGTTCGAGTCCGGCATGGCGGTCGAACAGGCACTGCGCGTGTTGAGCATCGAAGGACAGAAACTGCTGCCGCAACTGACCAGCGAATTGCGCCTGATCCTTGCCCGCGTCGACTCGGGGCTGGAGCTCGGCCAGGAATTGAACAAGTCGGCGGTGATGCTGGCGGTGGATGAATTCACCGACACCTGCGTGATCCTGCAACAACTGATTCAACAGGGTGGCGGCGCGATGAAATCGCTGCTGGCGCTCAAGCAACTGCTCGATGACCGACGCCTGACGCGCTTGCAGGAATACATCTCGAAGATGTCGGCGAAGATGTCGGTGGTCATGATGCTGTTCCTGTTTCCGGCCTTGCTGATCGTACTGGCGGGCCCCGGATTTACCGCAATCACCCGGGCGTTTGCGTCCTGACATGGAGAGCGTTTGATGAAAGCACTGATGGTGGTGGCAAGCCTGTTGCTGCTGGGCGGTTGCGCAACGGACGGTCAGGCGCCGTGGACCGCCATGCTGGCGCCGAGCAGTTGCAGCAAGCTGAGCGCCGAGCAGGAGCTGTCGCTGAATCTGGTGGACGACCTGGCCAACGACGGCAAGCTGCACGCCAGTCTGGCCAACCTGCAAGGCCTGCCCGACAACCTCGTGGAGGTGCGTCTGCGCAAGGCCAAGGTCTATCGTCTGCTGGGGCGCAGTGAAGCCGAACCGCTGTATCGCGGCCTGCTCGGCACCTGTCTGAGTGCCGACGCCGAACACGGCCTGGGTCAGCTGTATGCCGCCCGTGGCGACAACGGCCAGGCCCAGGCGCACCTGCAGCGCGCCGTGCGACTGGCGCCGACCAATGAAAACATTCACAACGATCTGGGCGTGGTGTACCTCAATCAGTTGCGGCTCGAAGACGCGCGCTTCGAGTTCCTCACGGCCATCGAGCTCAAGCAGAACAATCAATTGGCGACGCTGAATCTGATCACCCTGCTGATCTACCAGAACAACTGGCAGCAGGCTGCCGAAATCGTCAGTCGCGCACACCTGACTCCGGAACAGTTCACCGACGCTCAGGAGCGGGCGGAAAAACTCAAGTCGCCCGTCAAGGCGAAAGCCGCCGCGGGCAATCAGGTCGCGGTAGTGGCTGACCCGCAACCGGCGACCATCAAGTGATCCTCAAGGAGGCGCCATGAACATCGTCAAGACACTGTGCTGCGTGGGGCTGCTGAGCCTGCCGCTCGGCGCACAGGCCATCGACGCCGGCCCCGCCTCGGCCCAGCAGCAGGAAACCGAGGGCTGGCTGTTGCTGCAAAGCCGCAACAAGGCCGCGTCCCCCGATCCGCAGGCAGCCACGGCCACCGAACGTGAACTGGCCATGCAGCGCTGGCTGAAGAAATACAAATATGACATCCCCGACTTCTATGACCCCGATGCCGGGGGCAAGATCGAGAGGAAGAACTGACTGGAGGTGTCGACGTTCCTGGCCGCCCGATGGCGGCCAGGAGCAACGAGCTAGTGCGCGGTAACCCGCTGACGTAAAGCCGCAGCACGCGGCGTAAGCGCCAGCGCCAGTTGGGTGCGGTTGTGCATGTGGGTCAGGCGCAGCACCTGCGAGACGTAAAGTTTCACGGTGTTTTCGGTGATGCCCAGCTCGCAGGCGATCTGGTAATTGGTCTGCCCCTTGCCCACCAGGCGCGCCACGTCCAGTTGCCGCGGCGACAGCTGATTGAAAATGGCCGGGATCTCCAGCACGTCGGTGTCACCCGATGCCTGCTCACTGACGGGTACCGGCCCGCGGCGCACTTTGTCCAGATCCTGATACAGATCATCGATGGACGACGACAGGTCCTGCAGTTTCTGATTCAACTGCCCCAGTTGCAGGGTTTTGTGCCGCTCCTGCAGAACGGTCTCCTGACGCTGCAGGCCTTCGAGCAGTTCATCCAGATTGACCGGCTTCTGGTAGTAATCGGCAATCCCGGCACGCAGCGCCTTGATCACATCCTGTTTGTCGGCGCGGCCAGTGAGCATGATCGCTTCGAACACTCGCTGCTTGCCGGCCTGGCGCTGCAGCTCCTGCACCAGCTGGATGCCGTCCAGGTCCGGCATGTGCAGGTCGCACAGCACCAGACCGATCGCCGGATCCTCGGCAAAACGCTCGACCGCCTCTTTGCCGGACCCGCAGGGGACACAGCGATAGCCGCTGCTCTCGAGAAACTCACAGAGCTCCTCGACGATCAGTGCCTGATCATCGACCACAAGAACCTTTACCGCAGATGTAAGCTTGTTCACGTGCCACTCCATGCCCGGGCCAAACCTGACCGTTCCTGTACTGTCAGCCGTTGGCTGTATAACCAGTACATTGAAAGTAGACGCACTTTCCGACTATGTACATAAGACTAGTGGCGTTTGGCGACTAATGGATCCAAGGTAGTGCGAGTAAAAAACCGATCAGCACGAACGGCGCAAATGGCAGCTTTTTTGACATGGATGGCGCCATATATCGAAGACGTTGCCTAACCCCTTGACTCATATGAAGCCAGAGTCTTGGCGCCAGCAGGATCCAGACAAGGCTCGCAACGCCGGCGCCGATAAATATCCCGAGCAGCGATGTACCGTCCGTCGCAAGGCCAAGGGCTGTCATTAATTTCACATCCCCGGCCCCCATGCGCCCCATGAAATACCCCGGCAGGGTGAACGCCAGCGCCACCAGGCAGGCCCAGCCGCCCTGTTCCGCTGCGGCGCCCATCCAGGTGGTTCCGCAATACAGCAGATAAACCAGTGCCAGGGCGCCAACGCCCAATGTCAGGAGGTTGGCGATTCTCCGTTGCCGGGCATCCTGGGCTGCACACAAGCCCAACCAGATCAGAAGAACAAGGCTTTGCATCCGGTAAAAACCGTCCGTTTTGGCTGAATGATTCTATGCTGATACTACGCAGTGACTGTCAGGGTAGACGCACGGATGAAAACCGGCTCTCGCAAGGCGCAAAAAGGTGCGGTGGCGATCGAATTCGCCCTGGTGTTCGTGATCTTTTTCGCGGTGTTTTACGGCCTGGTCAGCTATGCCCTGCCGTTCGTGCTGATGCAGACGTTCAATCAGGCCACCGCCGAAGCGGTCCGCCGCAGTGTCGCCGTCGACCCTGCGACGCCCAACTACTCGACGGTTGTCGTCAACACCGCCAATGCCGCTCTGACGCAGCAGTTTTCAGGCTTGCCAACGTCCCTGAACGTGGTAGTAGGCGTGGACACTTCAGCAACCTATGACTCAACGCTGGGCACGCTCACCGTCAGCGTCAATTACCCCGTCAGCAAACTCAATCAGGTCATTCCGTTTCTGGTGTTGCCAGGCATCGGCGCCGTACCCAGCCTGCCCACCAACCTGACCGCCAGCTCGAGCCTGAAATTTTGACGGCCGGGGACAATCTGTTCGGCCGTCTGCTCAAGCGCGCCCCGCTCGCCGGGGACCTGCCGGACGTGCTCGGCTCGCCCGCGACGGGCCTGCATCTGTACCTCGATGGCGAAGGCGCCGTGTTGCAAATGGCCGGCCCCTTGCGCCTGTTGCTGGCACAGCAGATACCCCATGACAAACCGTTGCCACTGCACGAGTTACTGCTACCCCACAGCAACCTGGCGATCGAAGGCCGGCCGCAGGAATGGCAAGGGCAACTGCTGGACCTGGACTTCACCGGCCTGGGCGAACAGACCCTGCACCTGCGCGGCTGGGCCCAGCCTCTGGGCCACGGCTGGCTGCTGCAACTGATCGACATTGCCGACCTGCTGTCCGAACGCCGGCAAGCGCATCAACGCGAGGCGTGCCACGGGATTGCCGAGCAGATCAGCAAGCAGTTGCGCAGTTGCAGCCTGGGACGACTGCCGATGGTCGTCAGCGATCAACTGCAGATAATCGCGCAGCGCTGGCAGATCCCGTGCGTGGCACTCGCCTTGCTCAATGAGCAGGAACAGGTGTGGCAGATTCACTGCCAGTTCCACGCCCACGATGCGCCCGCGCTATGGCAGGACGGCCAGCGCCTCGGCACGCCGCTGGACAGCCTCAATGGCACCGGCCCGCAGCGCCTCGGGGCGCATTACGGCCAGTATGAACACACACGGGTGCAGGGGCTGTTCGGCAATGCCGAGGGGTTCGCCGTGCCCTACAGCGATGATCGTGGCGTGATGGCGTGGCTGCTCTGCGGCTTTTATGCGGTGGACAAGACCGCGCCGTATCTGACCGACCGTGACTGGCTGATGCTGGCCGGGGCGCTGGCAGGTCCGTTGCTCGGGCGTTTGCGTGAGCAGCAGCATCAACTGCAGCTGGAACGCCTGGAGTCGTTGCAGACATTGCTGGGCACCGGCTGGTGGGAAATCGGCAGCAGTGGCGACCACATCCAGCTGGCCCCGACACTGGCCGCCATCCTGCAACGGGACAGCTCGACGCTGACCCTGGAAAACTGGCTGAATCTGATCCACCCCGCTGACCGCGAAGAAGTGCGCAGCCGCCTGCAGGACCTGCAGGTGCACGGCGAAATCCTCGACCTGTGCGTGCGCCTGCAGCTTCGCGACAGCAGTCAGCCCCCGGCGTGGTATCGCCTTCAGGGGCAGGTCAGCGGCACCGGCGATCACCGTCGGCTGGCAGGCTTCATGCTGGACATCAGCGACATCAAGAATCAGCAGCAACTGGCCGCTGCGGCCCATGCGCGACTGGACAATCTGATCGCCAGTTCACCGGCGGTCATCTATGTCCAGCACTACGTCGAGGGCGCGTTGCTGCCGGCGTTTTTCAGCGCCAGTCTGCAACCGTTGCTGGGCTGGAGCCTGGAAGACTGCGATGCCGGCGCACTGGTGGAGCGGATACACCCGGAGGACCGGGCCCTGTATTTCGAACGCACCCGCCAGCTGTTGCGCGAAGGTTTGGTACGTGCCCGCTATCGCTTGCGCGACAGTCGCGGTGATTACCACTGGCTGCTCGACGAGGCCCGCCTGCTGCGCAATGACCTCGGCCTGCCAGTGGAAGCCGTCGGCCTGTGGCTGGACGTCACAGAGGCGACGCTGGCTGCCGAACAAGTCAGACAGAGTGAAGAGCGCTACCGGATTCTGGTGGAGGACTCGCCGGCGATGATCTGCCGTTATCGTCCGGACCTGATCCTGACGTTCGGCAACCAGCCGCTGGCGAAGTATCTGGAATGCGCCCCCGAAGATTTACCCGGGGTCAATCTGGGCAGCTGGATGTCGGACGTACAACGCGCAGACTTCGTCGAGCGCCTGGCGTTGTTGACCCCGGAATCCCCCGTCAGCACCGCCGAAATCAACCTGCAATTGCCGGAGCGCGAGCATGCGTGGTGGGTGTGGTCGGATCGGGGCATGTTCGATGAGCACGGGAGACTGATCGAAGTACAAGCCGTTGGCCGCGACAACACCGAAGTGCGCCGCTCCCAACTACAACTCACCCAGAGCGCGAAAATGGCCACCCTCGGCGAAATGGCCACAGGTCTCGCCCACGAAATCAACCAGCCGCTGAATGTCATGCGCATGGCCATCGTCAACGTGCAAAAACGCCTGAGCAACGGCGATGTGCAGATCGACTACCTGACCGACAAACTCAACCGCATCGACGCCCAGGTCCAGCGTGCCGCGAAAGTGGTGGATCACATGCGGGTGTTCGGCCGTCGCTCGGAAATCGAACAACAGTTGTTCAACCCCGCCAGCGCCATCGAAGGCACGCTGTCACTGCTGGCCGAAGGCATGCGCGGCAAAGGCGTGGATTTGCGCATCAGTGAAACCGCGTTCGAGGTTCAGGTGCGCGGATACGTCGATCAGCTTGAACAGGTGCTGATCAACCTGATGGTCAACGCCCGGGATGCGCTGCTGGGCAAACGCGAGTCCGATCCGGCGTTCAAGCCGTGGATCTCGATCTACGCCGAACGGGATGAAGAAAAGGTGCGCCTGTGGGTCGAGGACAATGGTGGCGGCATCGACCCGCGTCTGCTGGAGCGGATTTTCGAGCCGTTCTTCACCACCAAACCGGTGGGCATCGGTACCGGTCTGGGGTTGTCGGTGAGTTACGGAATCATCGAAAACATGGGCGGCCATCTGAGCGTGTGCAACTCGGCGGACGGTGCGCGGTTCTGCATCGAACTGCCGATTGCACCCGATGACTAGATGACGAGATACGCCTTGCCGGTCTGGCCGCAGGTCATGTTGGCGCCGACATCAACATCCATCAGGTTGATCCCCAGCCCCTTTAGCAGGTTATTGAGCAACGGGTCGAGCAGCGGGCTGACCAGGTTGGTGATCAGCGGTTGCAGGATTGCCGTGACGCTACTGATCAGGCCCGCCACACCCGCTACAACGGCGCCCAGCGGATTGCTGCCAATCGGTTGGTAGACAATCAGATTGATTCCGGCGAGCGTGCTCGACAGGCTGTTGACGATGTTGCTGGTGGGTACGACGGAAATCACGCTCGGCGGCTGTTTCAGGTTGGGTGGCGTGGCGAACGGTGTGTTGCTGGAAAACACCAGATCCTGAGTGTTCTGCGCCACGCTGGTATCGACCATGATCGCGATACCGCCGGCGCCGTATTGCACGTGGGTACTCGAGTCACAGCTGCCAATACCTAAAATCGTATGGCAGGTCACAATGCCCAGGTCCACCAGCGGCAACGGGGTGACCGTGGGTTCGGCAGAGGATGAAAACGCGTTGGTCGGGTCAATCTTGCCCAGTTTGAGGTCGGCAATCGAGGTGATGGTGTGGGCCGTCAGGCTTTTGGTGCCGGTATTGCCGGTCGGGCAGCTGTAGTCGGTGACGTAGCTGATGGCGCCGCCGGCATCCAGGCTGATGTCGATTTCCGGTGACGGCAACAATAACGGGTCCATCCGTTGGCAACTGAGGCAAAGGAGTGAGTTGGCCAACGAGACCAGATTCAGGGTCAACAGCTGATTGACAGTCGTGCTCAGAGTGCCGACCAACCCCAATACCGCGTTGCTCAGCCCGGCCACCCCGGTCAACACCGGCAGATTCACCGAGAGCATCGTGCGAATCTGCGCAGTGCGCACATAAATCCGGTTCGGCCCCAGAGGATTGGCCTTGGCCAGCGCCGGATCACCAATCGCCGAGAACTGCGGCGGCTCGATCACCTTGACCCGCACCGTAACATTCGCCAACCCCAGCACGCTGATTGGCAGGGTCGCGGCCACCGCACTTTTGCTGTTGGCCAGTTGAATCACGCCCTGAACCAGTTGTAACAGTTGCAGATTGGCATCCAGCCCGGCCGCCGTGGTGCCGGTCTGCAGTTGCAGGATGTCGCCGAGTTTTACCGGCGCAGCATTGATCGCCGCCACTTGCAACTGACCGAGCGCCGTAATCACATCGGCGGTGGCACCGTTGAGTTGCACCACGGTAGCCGCAGCCTGGATCAATTGGGTCACCGTGGCCTGGGTATTGAGCAACTGGCTGTAATTGCCGGCGGCCACGTTGAGGTTGATTGCCAGTTGATTCAGGTAGCTGAGCAGATTGATGTCGGTGTTGAGCAAGCCGTTCCAGCCCAGGGCCGTCAGATTGACGTTGCCGCCGAGCAATCCGGAAAACAGCGGGTTGAGGATGTTCGATTGCGCGGTGTCGATACTGGCCAGATTACTGCGGATGTTCAATTGAGCGACGGTCGGCTTGGGCTTGGCCGCCACCGCCGAAGCGTAGAGCACGGTATTGAGACTGACCGGTGCGGCACTGAACAGCGCCTGCACGCCGCCGGCAAAACTGGTGGTCACGGTGCGGTTGGCCGCGACCTTGACCGCCTCTGATTGCGTCGCGTCAACCGTAAACGTGCGCAGGCCGGTGGCGGCTGTCACCAACTTTCCGCAATCGATCACAAGGACGTTATTGGCATCGGCGACAAACCCGTTGCGTGTCGCACTTTGCCCGGCGTAGCTGGCGGCAGTGAGGCCCGGCAGGCAGTTGCCGCCACGGCTGACCGCCTCCAGTGCCGCGTTATCCACCAGCCGCTGCAATTTGCGCTGTTCCATGTACAGACGGCCGGTGTCCACCACCAGCAACATCAGGATCAGCGCGAGGCTGAGGGTGGCAGCCGCCATCAAGCCGATGGCCCCGCGCTGCCGGGCGGGGCCGCGACACTGCGAAAGACGCGACATGGCGCACTCCTTTGCCGGCGCACGGCCGGGTGCAAGCTCCATTGGTGGATGTCAGTGTAGACGCGGCGTGACGACACGGCTGGCAACACGCCAGCCGTCCCTTCAGAAAAAACGGGAGCTCCTGGGCTCCCGTTCAAGGCGCTCACTTAGCGCGGAGGGTAGTTCGACAGGATACGCGTCACCGTTTCATGGATGGCGCTGCTGCGATCCGCAGGGTTCGGCGTGCGGCTGAGCATCTGCTCGTCGCTGCCTCGCCACACCAGTTTGCCGTCCTTGCCGTCGAGCAGGTCGATCTGAATGGTCGCCACCTTGTAGGTGACGTTGCGGGTTTCGTTGTACATCGGCCCGCCCCAATAACCGTTCCATGGACCACCCCAGCCACCGCCGTAATTGGTGGTGACCTGTTGCTGGCGATCCTCGACGATCAGGTAGGCCTGCACACTCAAGTCACCTTTGCTGCCCGCCGTGGCCGGGCGCAGGCCGCGCTGGTCCAGTTGATCGGCGACCGACTGGCGAATCCGCTGTTCCGTCAGGTCGCTCTTGATCCGAGGATCGTCGGGGCGGTACTGCAGGGCAGGCTCTTTCCAGCTCCAGCTGCGGTAGGCGGCGAAGTCGCGGCTGGCGTCAAAGTCATGATTGACCTGGTTGGTGGCGCAGGCACTGAGCAGCGCGGCCACAGCCAGTAAAGCAAAACGGCGGAACATGGTTTTTCTCCGGTGGAAAACATGAACCTGAGGGAGCTTCCGGTTCACGGGAAGCTAACTGGGAGGATACGCCGACATGGCCTTTTCGACAGCCTCCCGGATCGCATCGGCACGGTCACTCTGGTTGCCCTGAGTGCCGGTTTCGGCGCTGGCACTCCAGACCGGCTGGCCGGTGCCGGCGTCGAAAAGATCGACCCGCACCACCACGACCTGCTCCTGATAGGTGCGGACAATGGGCACCGTGTTGTACATCCCGTAACCCCGGCCGTAACGGTCATAACCGCCGTATCCACCGTAGTAACCGTAATCGTCCTGGACCTGACGCAGGCGGGTTTCCAGGCTCAGGTTGGCGCTGACGAACAAGTCGGCCGGGCGATTGTCGTGCAGCGGGCGCAAGCCGCGCTGGTCCAGTGCACTGCTGACGGCCTCGGCCACTTGTGCCGAATCCGCCCAGGCACTCCCCGGCGGCAGGCGCCCGTTGAGCCACGCCCAACTGCGGTAACGCCCGTAATCGCGTGGCGGCGCGGGGTAAGCGCTGCGGTCAAAGGTGGTCGCAGCTTGCGGTGGCGCCGGCGGCAAGGGCCGCGACTGTGCCACATAAGGGTTGCTGCCCTGGCAGGCGGCCAACCCCAGACAGATCAGCAATAACCCTGAATGACCTTTCATTTCATGCTCCGATCAGATCGGCCGGCAGATCCAGTGCAAGTAGCGCCCAAGCCCGGCGAAGCTTGGGTGACGGCGGTGGGCGAGTTCCATCTCGAGCAAATCAATCAACTCGGCGCGGGCCTGGAATTCCACCGGCATGTAATCGTGGAAAACCCGCACCCCGCTCTGGGTTTCGACCTGCCACAACCCTTCGAGTTGCGTGGCCAGCTCCCGAGGATCGAGCGGCTGCTGCGGGGTCAGGCTCTGCTTCTCGCCGGCCATGTCGTTCTTGCGCATTTTCTTGAAATGGCCTTTGAGCAGGTTGCGATAGACCAGCGCATCACGGTTGTAGAACGCCAGCGACAACCAGCCGCCGGGCTTGGTCAACTGATGCAGCACCGGCAGGATCGCGTGGGGTTCGGCGAGCCATTCGAGCACCGCGTGACAGATCACCACGTCATAGGGTTCGGTGAGTTGACCGAGCAACGCCTGCCACGGCGCCTGAATGAACGTCGCTGTCTGCCCGGCCTCGGCAAAACGCTGACGCGCGCCTTCAAGCATCGGTTCGGCCGGCTCGGTGAAAGTCACGTCATGCCCACGCTCGGCCAGCCACAGAGACATGTGGCCCAGGCCGCCACCGATGTCCAGCACCCGCAACGGACGATCCGGCAAGGCTTCTGCAAGATCGGCCTGCAGCACCGCGAGGCGGATCGCGCCTTTGGCACCGCCATAGATTTTTTCGGCGAAACGGGTCGCCAACTGATCGAAATGACGGTCGCTCATCAGCTGAACCGCCGTTCGCTGTCGGCGAGCTTGCTGCGCACCACTTCATTCATGTCCAGCCCCAGTTCGCTGCACAGCAGCAACAGATAAAGGACGATGTCACCGACTTCCTGCCCGGCGTGGGCCAGTTTTTCGGCGGGCAGTTCGCGGGACTGGTCTTCGCTCAGCCACTGGAAGATTTCCACCAGCTCGGCCATTTCCACGCTGGCCGCCATGGTCAGGTTTTTCGGGCTGTGAAATTGCCGCCAGTCATTGCGGTCGCGAATGGCGTGCAGGCGTTCGGTCAGTTCAACAAGGTTCATCGATTTCTCCTGAAGGCGTATAGCTTCGAGGGGATGCTGCGCGAAGGCAAGGGGCAGCCACCACCCGGCAAACCCTCTATGCTTGCAGGGAACTCGACCGCCCCCGCCGCGGCCCAAGGCTCAGCTCTTTCATCAGGATGAAAACATGCAGGTAGAAAGCTTCTTCGAATGGCTGGGCCAGGCGCTCGGCTCGATCATCCGTTTCATCGTCGACGGCCTGAGTGGCCTGTTCAACGTGCTGAGCCATGCCGGCGGCAACTTCGTCGACGGGCTGGCGAAGGCCCTGGGCATGGACACTTCGATCATCAGCATCATCGCGTTGATCGTTGGCCTGATGCTGCTGTGGTCGGCGATCCGCGCCTTCATGAATGCGTCGATCATTGCCGGGATCATCTGGTTGCTGCTGGGGCTGTGGCTGCTGAGCTGGATCATTCACTGACACCTCCCGCTACAATGCCGCTCCCCAAGGAGCCCGCATGTCCAACCTGATCGCCGACTGGCGCGACCGCCCGACCCATCGCCGGGTCTGGGCCCTCGCCGCCCCCATGATCCTCTCCAACCTCTCTGTGCCGCTGGTGGCGCTGGTCGACAGCACCGTCATCGGTCACCTGCCCCATGCCCACCAACTGGGCGCCGTAGCGGTGGGCGCGAGCCTGTACACCGTTCTGGCCTGGGCCATGGGTTTCCTGCGCATGGGCACCACGGGGTTCGCCGCGCAGGCGGCCGGGCGCAGCGATGGTGCGGCACTGCGGCAGATTCTGCTGCAAGGCTTGTTGCTGGCAATGGGGCTGGCGCTGCTGCTGGGGGCCGTGGGCGTGCCGCTCAGTGGCGTCGCCCTGCATTTCATGCAACCGTCGCCGGAACTCAATGAACTGACCCGCGACTTCTTCTACACCCGCCTGTTCGGGCTGCCGGCGGCGCTGGCCAGTTATGCACTGGTCGGCTGGTTTCTTGGCACCCAGAACGCCCGGGCGCCGCTGGCGATTCTGCTGACCACCAACCTGATCAACATCGTGCTGAACCTGTGGTTCGTCATCGGTCTGGACTGGGGCGTGGTCGGCTCGGCCCGGGCCTCGGTGGTCGCCGAATGGTGCGGCGCCCTGCTCGGCCTGGCACTCACCCACAAGGCCTTGCGCGCTTACCCCGGGCATATCGTCTGGGCGGCATTGAGGGTGTGGCAGAGCTGGCGACCGCTGCTGGGGGTCAACCGCGACATTTTCATCCGCAGCCTGGCGCTGCAATCGGTATTTTTCCTGATCACCGTGCAGGGCGCCCGACTGGGTGATGCCACGGTGGCAGCCAACGCGCTGCTGCTCAACGGCCTGCTGCTGACCGCCCATGCGCTGGACGGCCTGGCCCACGCGGTCGAGGCTTTGTGCGGACACGCCATCGGCGCCCGTGATCGCCTTGCGCTGCGTCGTTCGCTGGTGGTCGCCGGTGGCTGGTCGTTGCTGGCAAGCCTGGGTTTTGCTGTGTTGTTTCTGTTCGCCGGGCACTTGTTCATCGAAATGCAGACCGATATTCAGAGCGTGCGCGAGACCGCGTTCATCTATCTGCCCTACCTCGCCGTGCTGCCGTTGATTGCGGTGTGGAGCTACTTGCTCGACGGCCTGTTCATCGGCGCTACCCGCGCCCGGGAAATGCGCAACGGCATGCTGCTGACGGTCGCTTTGTTGCTGCCGTTCGCCTGGGCGTTGAGCGGGCTGGGCAATCACGGACTGTGGATTTCATTCCTGCTGTTCATGGTGCTGCGCAGCCTGACCCTCGGCACATTGGCGTGGCGACTGCGGCGCAACGACGGCTGGCTCGCCGGCGGTGTTCATTGAGGCGGCGTGTGCCGGATAAACTCGTCGATCTGATCGAGCACCGGCAGGAATCGCGCAAAACCAATGCCGTAAAGAATGGGCCATGCGCGCGAAACCTCGTGTCAGGGTGGGTCGTTCTGCCAGCGTCGACGCAGATGATCGAGCCGCTCTTGCTGGGTCAATCCTTGCGGCGGTTGCATCAGTTCTGCACGCGGATGCAGCAGGCGTAGCCACAACCAGTCGTCCAGCACGGCCCGCTCGCTGAAACCCAATGTCAGGCCTTGTTCAACGTGGGAGGACAACGCGCGGTAATCGGTTCCCGTCGATTGGCTCCAGCGCCAGATATGTTGTTCCAGCAGGCAGCGGTGCAAGTGTTCACGCTGATGACGGGTCAGGGACTGCTCGATGTTGAGTGGCTCGACGTCCAGCCCAGGATTGCGCAGTTGCTGCCAGCCCTGGATGCCGCTCGCCCGGTCGGCCCAGGTACCGCCGAACCAGCGCAGCCAACCGATCGGCCCGAGCCAGCGGCTCAACTGGCGCGCATCGCAGGCGTCGAAAAAGTAGCTGGCCGTCTGCCGGTCGTAGTAATTGAGCAGCGCACGATGATTCAGACCGACAGAAACCGTCAGCATCCGTTGCAAATGTTCACGCAGCGATTCGCTCGAGGCATCGCTGCCCAGCAACAGCCCGCACCAGATCTGCGGGTCTGTATGACATAACGCCGACAGCATCGGACAATCGCGCAGATCGACCAGCAACGGTCCCTGCTCGCACACGGGCTGAAACTCCGTACCGTCGAACAGCTTCAGGCTCGGCACATCCGGGAAACCCTGGCGCAATACACTCAAGGCCTGCGCCGCATGCGCAACGTCCAGCAACAGCCACTGCGCACGTTGCCCCGGCGCTGTACCGCTCATCGCCCATCGCCAGGTTTGCGCCCCGCGAGCAGCCGGCAACTGCACACGGCCTCCCGACAGTGATGAAAGCTGCCGCCCCCGGGCATCAGGCACAGCAACAACAGGGGCTCGGCGCCACGCAGCCATTGTGCGATCCCTTCACTGGCCAGCGTCTCGGGCAATGGCGGCGGTTCATCCTCCTCATGGCTGCCGTCGTATGCCGGTGGCTGCAGGACTCCGCTGATGACCGGCTGCTCGGGATCACCCTCAAGAAAACTGACCACCACTTCGACACCCTCGCGCAATGCCTTCGTCGCCGTGTCGGTCAATGCCGGAGCCAGTGGCAGCCAGCAGTGGCTGGGCGCTGCGCCCTCGCCCTGGTAGAGCCAGTCGAACTGCACCGCAACGGGCCTCGAACGGTCAGGTCGGGGCTCATCGACCGCCACGACCCAGGCGCGTTGCAGACTGCTCATGCTCAACGCCGGGCGTTCGACGGCCGGCGCATTGACCTGCAAGTGTTCGACGGCACAGATTCGGTTGCTGTAAGTGGGCTCGAGCAACTGATCGGCGCGATGCTCGACTCGGGTCAGCAACCAGTTCGTACCGCATTGCGCAAATGGCTGCGACGACAGGCTCAGCCATTGACCGCAGCGCAGGGTCGGCACGTCGGAGTGCCCCTGCGCCGATCGAATCCGCCGGGCATGTTCACCGGGGCCACAAGCCTGTTCCCGGGTCGCCCAGCGGCGCACCGCCGGCGCCTGCCCCTCAACGTCGAATCGCACAGCCTCTGATGGCGGCAGCAACGCCGGATCATCGCCGAACACCAGGCAGTGGCTGTCCTGCCCATGCTCGAAGTGATAGTGAATCCGTGCCTGCGCACACAGGCGCTGCACCAGTTGCAGATCCGATTCGCCGTATTGGGTGCAGAATCTGCGGGCCGGATGCTCGACCTGCAATTCGAAGCGGCGCCGGGAACCGGTGATTCCATGCTCCCTGAGCACTTGGTCCAGAATCTGTGGAACAGACCGGCCACTGAAAATCCGCTGGCTGTGACGCAGCCCCAGGCAACTCAGCCGGGGCCCCAGCCGCGCTCGGCACAGCCTGGGTCCATGGCCATGTTCGTGCTGGACAAGCCCCTGCAACTGACCGTGAACGCCGTTGCCCGACGGCCCGAAGGACAGGCGTGCCGAGCGATAGAGCAGGCCGGCAAGGTCCAGATGAGGATCGTCGATCAACACATCGATTTCGAACGCAAAAGGCTCGCTGATGGCCTCGCTCCCCGTAAAGGCCAGGACTTCGAACGGGGCGGACAGACCCGCTACATCGAGGCGAAACGACGGCTCGTCGGCTGGATCGAACATGGATGATTCTCTACAGGAGGGGCGGGCGGGGATTCTCGCCGAGAGCCATGGCCGAGTAGAGAGCCGAAGTACAAATTAGGAAATGACCTACGTGAAAAGCAGACGACATCACTTTTCTCGTGAGGACGACAGTCAATTCGCTAGTCGAAAAAGACAAGTCTCACCAGGTTGTCTGAAAACTCCGATTAATACGGAACAATTTCAGACAACCTGATGGATTCGGAACCTGCCGTCAGGAAGACAGGTAGGAGGAACGGGTCAGACCCAGGCGCAGTGCATCGAGGAACTGGGTACGCTCGCTGGCGCTGATGCGGGCACTGGCGCACTTGTCGCGGTAGTGGGTCATCAGCTCTTCCGGCGACAAGTGCACGTAACGCAGCATGTCTTCGATGGTGTCGTGGGTTTCAATGCCGGCGTGGTACACGCTGCCATCGGCGTTCTGATAGATGTTCACCGAGTCGGTGTCACCGAACAGGTTGTGCATGTCGCCGAGAATTTCCTGATAGGCGCCGACCAGGAACACGCCCAGCAGGTAATCTTCACCTTCGTTCAGCGCGTGCACCGGCAGGCTGGTCTCGATGCTCTGCTCGTCGACGTACTGGTTGATCTTGCCGTCGGAGTCACAGGTCAGATCCTGCAGCACCGCGCGACGCAGCGGCTCTTCATCGAGACGGTGCAGCGGGATGATCGGCAGCACCTGATCGATGGCCCAGGTATCCGGCAGGCTCTGGAACACCGAGAAGTTGCAGATGTATTTGTCGGCCAGCTTGTCGTTGAGTTCGTCCAGCACCTGGCGGTGCGAACGCTGGCGCGCCTTCAGCGAGTTGTGCAGGCGACGGCACACGGCGAAGTAGCATTGTTCGGCCAAGGCTTTTTCAGCCAGGGTCAGCTTGCCGTCGGCGTACTGGGCAGCCACGTCGCTCATGTAGTGGGTGGCGCGCCAGTAAGTTTCGGTGACCATTTCAATGTCGGTCGGGCCGAGCAGGTCAACCAGCCACTGCACGGTTTCCGGCAGCGCTTCCTTGTTTTCGATCTGCGGCACGTCGTCGTTGTGTTTCTCGACGTCGGTCACCTGCACCACCAGCATCGCGTGGTGCGCGGTCAGCGAACGGCCGCTTTCGGAGAAGATGTGCGGATGCGGCAAGGCCTGCGCGTCGCAGAACTCCTTGAGCATGCCGACCACGACACCGGCGTAGTCGTCCATGTCGTAGTTGATGGAGCTGGCATTGCGCGAGTGGGTACCGTCGTAGTCGACACCCAGACCGCCACCGACGTCGATGTGATCGACCGGCAGACCGAGGTTGCGCAACTCGCCGTAGTAACGGATCGCTTCCTTGAAACCGTGCTGGTAGTCAGCAAGGTTGGCGATCTGCGAACCCATGTGGAAGTGCAGCAGGCGGATGCCCTGATCCAGGCCCGCCGCGCGGAAGCGCTCGACCACCGACAGCAGTTGCGCCGCCGACAGACCGAACTTGGACTTCTCGCCACCGGTGTCCGCCCACTTCGACGAAGCCAGCGAGGACAGGCGAACACGCAGGCCGACCTGTGGCTTGACCTTCAGCGAAGCCGCTTCTTCGATCACCAGGCCGACTTCGGATTCTTTCTCGATCACGATGAACACGTTGTGGCCGAGCTTCTGGCCCATCAGCGCCAGACGGATGAACTCGCGGTCCTTGTACCCGTTGCAGACGATGGTGCCGCCCTTCGGCGCCAGTGCCAGCACTGCCAGCAGCTCGGGCTTCGAACCGGCTTCCAGACCGATGGAAACGTTCTGGGTGGCGATGATGTTCTCGATCACCGCTTCCTGCTGGTTGACCTTGATCGGGTACAGCGCGGTGTACTTGCTCTGGTATTCCAGACGCTCGATGTTGGCATCGAACGCACCGGTCAGCTGACGGACGCGGTCTTGCAGGATGTCGGGAAAACGCACCAGCAGCGGCAGGGACAAGCCACTCTTGCGCAACTGGTCGACTTGTTCGAACAGATCGATAGGCGAACTGCTCGGGCCGTTCGGACGAACTTCGACGCGACCGGCGTCATTGATCGCGAAATACCCGGCCCCCCAATGGCGAATCCCGTAAACACTGCGGCTGTCCGCAACTGTCCATTGGCTGCCATCGTCTTTGCGTGTGCGTCGTACGGACATCGAAGTCCCCTATAAAGAAGTCATAGTGCGTCGCCTGATCTCAGGCCGGCGCAGTCTAAAGAATGAAAATGACGGTTCGTCAGCGGGGCGGTAGACCGCGCTGACAGCGTTGAGTTTAGAAACCGGTCATGAACAGGCTCTGTGAAAACCATGGAAACGACGCCGGAACCGATGACGATCAGTGCCGGATCAAGCCGCAGGTGGTTTTCACAGAGGCTGCTAGCCGCCGGACTTCTTCGCCTTGAAACCGTGCTTGATCAACTCGGCCAGGAGCAACTCGACATGATCGCCCTGGATCTCGATGACCCCGTCCTTCAACGCACCGCCGGTGCCGCAACGTTTCTTCAACGTTGTCGCCAGCTCCTTGAGTGCGTCTTCGGCCAGGGGCACGCCGGTGATGGTGGTCACCGTCTTGCCGCCACGGCCCTTGCTCTCGCGACGCACGCGGGCAATGCCGTCGCCGGCCGGGATCACGGTTTGTCTGCAGATACAGGCGTCCACCGGCTTGCTGCATTCCGGGCAATGACGACCTGCGTCGGTGGAAAATACCAGGCCGCCCAGGGCGGCGAAGGATGCGGCTTTTTTGGCCACCGGCAATCCTCTTGGGAGGACAAAGACTGATCGCAGCCTTGGGCAAGGCTATCGACCGCGAAGCCCCACTCAGGCAGGGGCAGCGCTACTGCACCGGTTGCTCCTGAAAACAGGCCGGCACAGCTTGAAAAGGTCGCGCAGTGTAACGGCAAAAACGCCGATTGCTAAGTGCCAATCGGCGCCAATTTATGAGTTCTTTGCGACGTCGCTTTGCTGAGCCTTCAGATAGCGTTTCAACGCTGCCAGAGAGTCCGGGCAATAGGGCTTCAGCTTGATTTCGCGCATCACCTGATCGACCGGAATGAAGCGCGCTTCGAGCACCTCTTCCGGTTGCAGGATCAACGGCCCGTCCCACACCGCCGAAAACGCCGAACACCACAGGCGATTGCCGGTGTCTTCGAAGTAGAAATGGTCGTGGGCCGTCAGCTCGACGCCGCTCACCCCCAACTCTTCCTCCAGTTCACGGGCCGCCGACTCGGCGTAGGTCTCGTTCGCCTGCACCATGCCGCCTGCCGCCACGTCCCAGTAACCGGGATAAATGGCTTTGCTCAACGTGCGCCGATGCACGCAAAGTTCACCGGCGGAGTTGAACAGCATGATGTAGGTGCCACGGCCGATCAGCCCGCGCTCGCGCAGGTCGGAACGTACCAGGGCGCCGAGCAGGTTGTCCTGCTCGTCGACCCAGGCGATCTGTTCGGCATCCGAGGCGGCGCGGTGGGCCGCCTCTCTGGCGCTCTCGTCCATGACTCAGCCCTGATTGAGCAGTTGACGCAAATCGATCACGGCGGCGTTGGCCCGGGAAATATAGTTGGCCATGACCAGCGAGTGGTTGGCCAGCACACCGAAGCCGCTGCCATTGAGGATCATCGGGCTCCAGATCGGCTCCTGAGACGCCTCCAGTTCACGAATGATCTGACGCACGCTGACGGTCGCGTTCTTCTTCGCCAGCACGTCGGCGAAATCGACTTCGATGGCGCGCAGCAGGTGCGACAGCGCCCAGGCCTGGCCACGGGCTTCGTAGAACACGTTGTCGATCTGCATCCACGGGGTCTCGACGACTTCCTCGTCGACCTGCGGCACTTCACCCACCGCCGGCACTTCGGTTTTCAGCGCGGTGTTGAGCTTGACCCGGCCGACACTGGCGGACAGCCGTTGCGACAGCGAACCGAGACGCGTCCCGACGTCGCCCAGCCAGTTGTTCAGGTTGTCGGCGCGGGCGTAGAACAAGGCGTTTTTCTGGGTAGGGTCAGACAGGCGCGCCTGATAACGGCTCAGGGAATTGATGCCTTCCTGGTATTCCGACTCGCTGGACGGCAGGATCCAGCTCTTGTTGTCGAAGTTGAAGCGTGGTTCAGCCTTGGCCAGATCGGCATCTTCAGCCGACTGCGACTGCGAGCGGGCAAAGTCCTTGCGCAAGGCACGGGTCAGGTCGCGCACCTGGACCAGCACGCCGTATTCCCAGCTCGGCATGTTGTCCATCCACAGGCCCGGCGGGAAGCGGTCGTTGGAAATGTAGCCGCCCGGTTTGTTCAGCAGAGTACCGGCGACGGTCTTGAGGGTTTCGACGGTGGTGTAGCCGACCACCATCTGCTTGCCTTCCTTCTCGGCAGCCAGCTGGGCGTTCTGCGCCACGGGAAACAGGGCCGGTTCCTCGCTCCAGTACCAGCCCAGGGCGATGGTCACCAACAGATAAATACCGACCAGCGTGGCCAGCGCGCGGCTGAACAACAGGCCGCCCACATAGCTGCGGGCGGCGGATTTCGGCTCGGCGGCACGTTCGGGCGCACTGCTCGCGCGATTCTTCCAGTCCAGCATGGCGATATCCTTTCAATCTTGGGTTCAACGGTTCGACAGCAACCATACAACAACGTGCCTCTGGCCCGCACCCGTCAATAATGACAGGGGGTGACTCTTTGGACCGGGCGTCGTGCACTAAGGGATTCCCTGATGCCCGTCACCCCGAGAAATGCTTGCCGATACCCACGGAAAAACTCGTGTTCCCTCAGGTTTTCGTTACGCGTTTTCGGCAGAAACTGCTTCTCGACACGCCACTAAGTGCCCTGTTCACGGGGCCTCTACCGACGACCCGGTTCGAAGCAAAACCCGCCGGTCAGAAACTGAATGGTGACGCACCGCAGATTATTGACGTACGACACTGATGTAACCGGAAAGAGGTGCTAGCATAGAGCCACCAGTCGATCTCAGCATGCACCCTAACTAGTAGTCAGGATATGACCGAGCCAGAAGACCCCAGCCGCGAGCGCCTCAAGCACCACTTTGCCCAGCGGGTAATTCATCAGGCACGTCAGATTCTTGAGATATGGCAGCGCCTGCAACGCAGTGAGTGGTCCACTGCCGACCTCGCCGAACTGAGCGAGGCCAATCTGCGCCTGCTGCGTTTTGCCGAGCGCTTCGAACAGCCCGAGCACACCCAACTGGCCCATCACATCAGCCAGTCGCTGGAAGCCGTCGACGCCAATCGCGGGCGCCTGAGCAGCGGCCTGATCACCGATCTCAACCGTTTGATGCAGCGTCTGTCACGCACCGGCCTGCGCCATGGTGATCAACTCGACCAGACCTTTCTGCCGCCCCTGCGCAAACCGATCTACGTGATGCTTCAGGATCACGACCGCGCCGAACGACTGGCCAAACAACTGGAGTTCTTCGGTCTCAGCGCCCAGGCGCTGGACAGTGTGTCGGCGTTTCGCTCCTCGATGGTCGAGCGTCTGCCGGCCGCCATCGTCATGGACGTGGACTTCAGCGGCGCCGGCGTCGGCCTGAAACTCGCCGCCGAAGCCCAGCAAGGTCTGGAAGAGCCGTTGCCACTGCTGTTCTTCAGCCTGCATGAAACCGACACCCCGACCCGCCTCGCCGCCGTGCGCGCCGGCGGTCAGGAGTTCCTTACCGGCACCCTCGAAGCCTCGAGCTTGCTGGAGAAAATCGAAGTCCTGACCTGCGTCGCTCAGTACGAACCTTATAAAGTGCTGATCATCGACGACTCCCGCGCCCAGGCGATGCACACCGAGCGCCTCCTCAACAGCGCCGGGATTGTCACCCGTACCCTGATCGAGCCGATTCAGGCGATGGCCGAGCTGGCGGATTTCCAGCCGGACCTGATCATCCTCGACATGTACATGCCGGCCTGCACCGGCACCGAGCTGGCCAAGGTCATCCGCCACAACGACCGTTACGTCAGCGTGCCGATCATTTATCTGTCGGCCGAAGACGACCTCGACAAGCAGCTCGACGCCATGAGCGAGGGCGGCGATGACTTCCTGACCAAGCCGATCAAACCGCGCCACCTGATCACCACGGTGCGCAACCGCGCCGCCCGTGCGCGCAACCTGAAAGCACGGATGGTCCGCGACAGCCTCACCGGCCTGTACAACCACACGCACATTCTTCAGTTGCTGGAAGACTGCTCGTTCCGCGCCCGCCGCGAAAACAAGCCGCTGAGTTTTGCAATGCTCGACATCGACCATTTCAAACGGGTCAACGACAGCCATGGCCACCCCATGGGCGACCGGGTGATCAAGAGCCTGGCGCTGTTCCTCAAGCAGCGCCTGCGCAAGACCGACTTCATCGGCCGTTACGGCGGCGAAGAATTCGCCATCGTCATGCCTGACACCGATATAGAAGCCGCGCACAAAGTGCTCGACGAAATTCGCCAGCGCTTCGCTGAAATCCATTACCCGGCCCAGCCACAGGATCTTTGGTGCACCTTCAGCGCCGGGGTAGTGGAGATGCACGACGACTCCGACAGTCTGATGATGGCCAGCCAGGCCGACGAGGCGCTTTACCGCGCCAAGGGTGAAGGCCGCAATCGGGTGCAGACCGCGCGAGACTCAAAGCAAAGTGCCACTTTTTCACCGGAATCCACCGATTCGGTCATAACCTTGTAACAGAACAGAAATAAATTCAGGCACTTACCATTTCTGCCGTTGGTAGCCGTCATGCGCCTGAAGTTGCTCACCAATCTCAACACGCTGTTGCTGGTCGCCGTCTGCGTGGCCCTCGGTGCCACGCTGTGGTGGTCGCAAAAAGCCCTCGAACGCCCGTATCTGCTGATGGAGCGCTACCTCGGGCTGTCACAGCAATTTCAGAATGAAGTCGCGCGCAACGTCGAGGACTACCTCGGCAGCGGCGATGCCTTGCGCCTGAGCAGCGCCAGCCAGGCCATCGACAGCCTGCAGAAAGAACTCGGCGAGCTGCCGCCCGCCCTGGCCGACACTCTGCGCCCGAGCCTCACCAGCCTCGATGAATTCAGCAAGACCGACCTGCTGGCCGCCGGCAAACTGGCCGGCGATCCGCAGGCGCTGCTGTTGCAGGCCGAGCGCGAATTGAGTGCCAGCCTCGATCAGCTCAACACCTATGCCGGCGGCAACTCGACCTATCTGGCGCCGTTGCTTGGCGCCTCTCAGCATCTGGGCAAGTTGTCGCTGGCCCGCGACAAACTGGTCAGCAGCGGGCGCAGTGAACTGGCTGCCGATGTCGAGCGCGAGATCACCAACATCCGCACCCAGGCCCAGGCAATCGATGCCCTGCCCTTGCTCGGCGTGGTCACCCGTAGCGAATCCGGCAGCGACGATTTCGCCTCGATGATGGGCATTGAAAACACTGAAAAAGCCGTCGCCGAAGACGCCGGCGTCGGCCTCAAACGCGAACTCAACAGCTTGCTTGGCCGCTATCCGGCAGAACTGGCCCGCACCCGCGACCAGATCCAGAAACGCACCGAACTCAGCACCGCGACCCACCAGAAAATCGCCGCCGTTCAACAAGCCATCGCTGGCCTTGAGCCAGTGGTACGTGCCCAACACGGGCAGATCCAGAGCGAAGTGCGCCTGATGCAAGGTGTGATGATCGGCTTGATCCTGTTGATCGCCCTGCTGATCGACACCCTGCAGCGACGTCTGGCTCGTACCCTGACCAATCTCGCGCCCGCATTGTCGACTTGGGCCGAGGGTGATTTCAGCCGTGACATTCATCTGGGCAAGACCAACCGCGAACTGCACGACATCGAAGTCTCGCTCAATCGCCTGCGTGCCTATCTGGTGGATCTGGTCGGGACGATTCGCGGCAATGCCGAACAAGTGGCGGGCAGCAGCCGCACCCTGGCCGAACTGAGCAACGACCTGCACAGAGGCGCCGAGCATCAGGCCGGCGATACCGCGCTGATCCGTGACTCCCTGAGCGAACTGGAAGCGACCATCCAGCAGGTGGCCGGCGATGCCCGTCAGGCTGCGGACGCCAGCCGTCACGCGGGACAGGCCGTCGAGCATGGGCAAAAGGTCATCGGCCTGAGCCTCACCGGCCTGCATGCGCTGGTCGGAGAAGTGCAAGGCAATGCGCAGATGATCGAACATCTGGCGCAAGAGTCGGCCACCATTGGCGGCGTACTGACAGTGATCCGTTCGATTGCCGACCAGACCAATCTGCTGGCCCTGAATGCCGCGATCGAAGCCGCCCGCGCCGGAGAAATGGGCCGCGGGTTTGCCGTGGTGGCCGAGGAAGTCCGCTCATTGGCACAACGCACCGCCGGCGCCACCGCAGAAATCCAGACCTTGATCGCCGGCCTGCAAACCGCCGCCCGACAATCGGTCGAAGGCATGCGCGCCCAGGTGGAGCACGCCGAAGCCACGGCCAATCAGGCGCAATCGGCGGACGGTGCGCTGGACAAGATCGTCGGCGCGATCCAGACCATTTCCGACACGGCAGTGCGCATCGCCGAGGTCACCGCGCAGCAAAGCGGCGCGGTCAGCGAAATCCGCGATCACAGCGAACGCATTCATCAATTGGGTGGGGATAACTTGTTGCGCATCGGCGAAGGACGCGAACAGGGGGAGAATCTGCTGGTATTGGGCGGGCAACTGCATACAGCGGTGCAGGCATTCCGCGTCTGATCGCGATTGTGCCGGGTTTGGCCGCGTGAATGACCGGATCTGATCACTCAGTCACATATTTCGCGCAAACATCGGAGATCGTGCTGGCTATTGCAGAGAACTGGACAGTCACAAAGTCTTTGCGGCATAGTCGCCGGGTTCTGATGAAGGCTCACCCATAACAAGGAACACGCAGATGGCAACGCTACTGGTGCTGCACGGCCCCAACCTGAACCTGCTCGGCACCCGGGAACCCGGGACCTACGGGTCGACCACCCTGGCGCAGATCAATCAGGATCTGGAGCGCCGCGCCCGTGACGCCGGCCATCATCTGCTGTATCTGCAAAGCAATGCCGAGTACGAATTGATCGACCGCATCCACGCCGCGCGCGGCGAAGGTGTGGACTTCATTCTGATCAACCCAGCAGCTTTTACACACACAAGTGTCGCATTACGTGACGCGCTGCTGGCGGTGAGCATCCCATTCATCGAAGTGCATTTGTCCAACGTGCACAAACGCGAACCTTTCCGCCATCACTCTTACTTCTCCGACGTAGCGGTGGGAGTGATCTGCGGCCTTGGCGCCAGCGGTTATCGACTGGCCCTGGAGGCTGCACTAGAGCAGCTTGAACAACAAGCTATACGCCCCTGACCGACCCTTGGGAGTTGATGATTCATGGATATCCGTAAAGTTAAGAAACTGATCGAATTGCTGGAAGAGTCCGGCATCGACGAGCTCGAGATCAAGGAAGGCGAAGAGTCCGTACGCATCAGCCGTCACAGCAAGACCCCGGCGCAGCAGTACTACGCACCGGCTCCGATGCAGGCTCCGGCCGCTGCACCTGCCGCGGCTGCCGCTCCGGTTGCTGCTGCAGCCGCTCCAGCGGCCGCTGCTGCTCCAGCGCTGAACGGCACCGTTGCCCGTTCGCCGATGGTCGGCACCTTCTATCGCAAATCTTCGCCAACCTCGCCGTCCTTCGTTGAAGTCGGCCAGACCGTGAAGAAAGGCGACACCCTGTGCATCGTCGAAGCCATGAAGATGATGAACCACATCGAAGCTGAAACCAGCGGTGTGATCGAGTCCATCCTCGTCGAAGACGGCCAGCCGGTTGAGTACGACCAACCGCTGTTCACCATCGTTTGAACTGCGGAGAGCCTTTGATGACTGCGAAGTTGGAAAAAGTTCTGATCGCTAACCGCGGTGAGATCGCCCTGCGGATTCTGCGTGCCTGCAAAGAGATGGGCATCAAGACCGTCGCCGTTTACTCCAAGGCCGACAAAGAGCTGATGCACCTGGGTCTGGCAGACGAATCCGTCTGCATCGGCCCGGCTTCTGCCGCGCACTCTTACCTGCACATCCCGGCAATCATCGCGGCCGCTGAAGTGACTGGCGCTACCGCCATTCACCCAGGCTACGGCTTCCTCGCGGAAAACGCCGACTTTGCCGAGCAGGTCGAGAACTCCGGCTTCGCTTTCATCGGCCCGAAAGCCGAGACCATTCGCCTGATGGGCGACAAGGTATCGGCCAAGCACGCGATGATCGAAGCGGGCGTTCCCACCGTTCCAGGTTCTGACGGCCCGCTGCCGGAAGACGAAGAAACGGCGCTGCGCATCGGTCGCGAAGTCGGCTACCCGGTGATCATCAAGGCCGCCGGTGGCGGCGGTGGTCGCGGCATGCGCGTGGTGCACAAGGAAGAAGACCTGATCGCCTCGGCGAAACTGACCCGCTCCGAAGCAGGCGCGGCGTTCGGCAACCCGATGGTCTATCTGGAAAAATTCCTGACCAACCCGCGCCACGTCGAAGTGCAGGTTCTGTCCGACGGCCAGGGCAACGCCATCCATCTGGGCGACCGCGATTGCTCGCTGCAACGCCGTCACCAGAAAGTTCTCGAAGAAGCGCCGGCTCCGGGCATCGACGAGAACGCGCGCAAGGAAGTCCTGGCTCGCTGCGTCAAGGCGTGCATCGACATCGGCTACCGTGGCGCCGGCACTTTCGAGTTCCTGTACGAGAACGGTCGTTTCTACTTCATCGAAATGAACACCCGTGTTCAGGTGGAGCACCCGGTTTCGGAAATGGTCACCGGTATCGATATCGTCAAGGAGATGCTCAGCATCGCCGCTGGCAACAAGCTGTCGTATACCCAGGATGATGTGGTCATCCGCGGTCACTCGCTGGAATGCCGGATCAACGCCGAAGACCCGAAAACCTTCATGCCGAGCCCGGGCACGGTCAAGCATTTCCACGCACCAGGCGGCAACGGCGTTCGCGTCGATTCGCACCTGTACAGCGGTTATGCCGTTCCGCCGAACTACGACTCGCTGATCGGCAAGCTGATCACTTACGGCGCCACCCGCGACGAAGCCATGGCCCGCATGCGCAATGCCCTGGACGAAATCGTGGTCGACGGGATCAAGACCAACATCCCGCTGCACCGTGACCTGACCCGCGACGAAGGCTTCTGCAAAGGGGGCGTGAACATTCACTACCTCGAGCACAAGCTGGCTGGCGAGAAGCACTAAGCTTCAGCCCGCACCTGACAAAGCCGCCTTCGGGCGGCTTTGTTGTTTCCGAAGGTTTCATCTGCTCACACATTCCCCGCTCCCACAAAAGCGTCGAGCTCGCGTAAACTTGCGCGCTTCTCGCAGGCCGCTAGGCTGCAATCAATCTTTTTCACAGGTGCCCGCCATGCCTTGGCTGCAAGTACGTCTGGCCATCAGCCCGGAACAAGCCGAAACCTACGAAGACGCTTTCCTTGAAGTCGGCGCCGTTTCGGTGACCTTCATGGACGCTGAAGATCAGCCGATCTTCGAACCGGAACTCAATACCACCCCGCTGTGGGCACACACCCACCTGCTGGCCCTGTTCGAGGGCGGCACCGAAGCGGCGCCGGTACTGGCCCATCTCGAACTGCTGACCGGCAGCCCGCTGCCCGAGCACCACAGCGAAGTGATCGAAGACCAGGACTGGGAACGCAGCTGGATGGACGGCTTTCAGCCGATGCAATTCGGCCAGCGTCTGTGGATCGTGCCGAGCTGGCACGCCGCACCGCAACCCGATGCAGTCAACCTGCTGCTGGATCCGGGCCTGGCCTTCGGCACCGGCACCCACCCGACCACCGCCCTGTGCCTGGAATGGCTCGACGGCCAGGATCTGAAAGACTGCAACGTGCTGGACTTCGGCTGCGGCTCGGGGATTCTGGCCATCGCCGCCCTGCTGCTCGGCGCGAAAGAAGCCGTCGGCACCGACATCGACGTGCAGGCGCTGGAAGCTTCGCGCGACAACGCCGGGCGCAACGGCATTGCCGACGAACTGTTCCCGCTGTATCTGCCGGAAGACCTGCCACAGGTCAAAGCCGACGTACTGGTGGCCAACATCCTGGCCGGCCCGCTGGTATCCCTGGCGCCGCAGCTGTCAGGCCTGGTCAAGTCCGGCGGACGCCTGGCGCTGTCCGGGATCCTCGCCGAACAAGGCGAAGAAGTCGCCGCCGCCTACGCGCAGGACTTCGATCTCGACCCGATCGCCAATCGCGATGGCTGGGTGCGCATCACTGGCCGTCGGCGCTAGAATGACCGCCTGCTCAATCCGGATCGCCGCATGACCGACAGCTTCGTCACCCAGTGCCCGCATTGCCAAACCAGTTTCCGCGTCAGCCATACTCAATTGAGCGTGGCCCGCGGGGTGGTTCGTTGCGGCTCCTGCCTGCAAGTGTTCAACGCCGCCAAGCAGCTGCTCGAACAACGCGCAGGCAAGGAAGCAGTCACGCCGACGGCGCCAGCCATCGCAGAACCGGCACCGGCAACCGAAGCACCGGTCGTCGCCAGACAACCCGACCCCATCGAACCACCTGAACCTCGCGCCATCAGCCAGAAGCAGTGGAGCGCTGCCGAGCTGGATCTCGACAGCCTGGATCTCGATGAAGAGCTGGCTCGTCTCGAGCAGCGGGAAATCCAGCCGACCACCGAATTCGGCGGTGCACGCCAAGAATCCCTCAGCGCTCGCCGTGACGACCACGAGCCGGATGACGAGCCTTGGTCGGACAGCCTGTTCAGCAAACCGGCAAATGAACGGATCGTCGTGCCTGAACACGCCAGCGATCCCGCCGATTTCGAACCGGTGAAACCGGAACGCACCGAACCTTCACTGTCGCTGGAGCCGGTCGACCTCGATGACGAGCCAGCCATTCCGCAGTTGCGCCTGCATGACCCGATCGATCCGGCAGCGCGCCACGAGCGCCTGTCGGCGAGCACGGAAATCGATGACGATCTGCCGGCGGTCGAACCATCCCGCAAAAAGCGCGAACGTGACGAACCCGGCGTACGTGCCGAAGTCCTGCAGGATCTGACCGACGATCCGCTGCAACTGGACTGGCAGAAGCGTCGCTCGCCCTGGGGCCGGCGCCTGCTCTGGCTGTTGCTGGTGCTACTGGCCGCCGGCGGCCTCGCCGGCCAGTACATCAGCTATCACTTCGACGAACTGGCCCGCCAGGACCAGTACCGCCCGTGGTTCCAGCAACTGTGCCCGCAGATCGGCTGCACGGTGCCGTCCAAGGTCGATATCGCCAAGATCAAGAGCAGCAACCTGGTGGTGCGCAGCCACCCGGAATTCAGCGGTGCGCTGGTGGTGGATGCGATCATTTATAACCGCGCCCCCTTCTCGCAGCCTTTTCCGTTGCTGGAGTTGCGCTTTGCCGACCTCAACGGACACCTGATCGCCAGCCGGCGCTTCAAGCCCGGCGAGTACCTCAATGGCGATCTCGAAGGCATGGCGGAAATGCCCCCGCAGACGCCCATCCACATCGCCCTGGACATCCTCGATCCCGGACCGAAAGCGGTGAACTACAGTCTGAGTTTCCACTCCCCCGAGTAGAACGCTCCACTGCTTCAGGATTGACGGCAGTTTTCTGACTTTGCCCGGCACGACCAAACCGTCGGCAATAACGAAATGGCTGTTCAGATTTTGTTCAATTCAGCCTTTATCCAGTCATCGAGAGCGGGTATCATGCCAACCCTTTTTCGAACTCTCATGATCCGGCCCCACTTCAGGGAAGTCCTATGTCGGCGGTACGCATCGGCCCATATACATTGCAGAACGGCTTGATCCTCGCCCCCATGGCGGGTGTCACCGACCAGCCCTTTCGTCAGTTGTGCAAGCGTTTGGGCGCAGGGCTTGTAGTCTCGGAAATGGTCACCAGTGACATGAGCTTGTGGAATACCCGCAAGTCGCGCATGCGCATGATCCACGAAGGCGATCCCGAGCCACGCTCGGTGCAGATTGCCGGTGGCGACGCGCAGATGCTGGCGGATGCAGCCCGGGCCAACGTCGAACTGGGCGCACAGATTATCGACATCAACATGGGTTGCCCGGCGAAAAAGGTCTGCAACAAGGCTGCCGGCTCCGCGTTGCTGAAGGATGAAGCACTGGTTACCGAGATCCTGCACGCCGTCGTGGCTGCGGTTGATGTGCCGGTAACCCTGAAGATCCGCACCGGATGGGATCGCGACAACAAGAACGGCCTGACCGTGGCGAAGATCGCCGAGCAGGCCGGGATCACGGCGCTGGCGGTGCATGGCCGCACCCGCGCCGACCTGTACACCGGCGAAGCCGAGTACGACACCATTGCCGCGATCAAGCAGGCGGTGTCGATTCCGGTCTTTGCCAACGGCGACATCGTATCGCCGGAAAAGGCCCGCTACGTGCTCGACGCGACCGGTGCCGATGGCCTGTTGATCGGCCGGGCTGCCCAGGGGCGGCCATGGATTTTTCGTGAGATCGAACACTTCCTGCGTACCGGCGAGAAAATGCCGGCGCCGGAACTGATCGAGGTGGAACGCATTCTGCTTGAGCATCTGGCTGCCCTCCACGCCTTTTATGGGGATGTGATGGGCGTACGCATTGCCCGAAAGCATGTGGGCTGGTATCTCGCAACCTTGCCGGGCGCCAAGGAGTTTCGCGCCCGTTTCAATCGTTTGGATGGTACGGAAACACAATGCGCCAACGTTCGGGAGTTCTTCGCCGAACGTTACAAGAGCCTGACAGGGGACGGAGAAGGGGTGGCCGCATGACGATGATGACCGAGACTTTAGTGAGTGGAACAACACCCGTGAGCGACAACGTGAATTTGAAACAGCACCTCAATACCCCGAGCGAAGAAGGCCAGACCCTTCGCGGGAGTGTCGAGAAGGCGCTGCACAATTATTTCGCCCACCTTGAGGGCGCAGCCGTCACGGACGTGTACAACCTGGTGCTCTCCGAAGTCGAGGCTCCCCTGCTCGAAAGCGTGATGAACTACGTCAAGGGCAACCAGACCAAGGCCAGCGAGCTGCTCGGACTCAACCGCGGCACGCTGCGCAAGAAACTCAAGCAGTACGACCTGCTGTAAGCATTCAATCCAACCAGAAAGGCGCCCGCGTAAAACCGGTCGCCTTTTTTGCTGACTTCCCTTGCTTTTGATGGAAATTGAGATGACCGACCAGACTACCCGCCTGCCGATCCGCCGCGCCTTGATCAGTGTTTCCGACAAGACCGGGATCCTCGAATTCGCCAGGGAGCTGGAAGCCCTGGGCGTGGAAATCCTTTCCACCGGCGGGACCTTCAAACTGCTGCAGGACAACGGCGTGGCCGCAGTGGAAGTCGCGGATTACACCGGTTTCGCAGAAATGATGGACGGTCGGGTGAAAACCCTGCACCCGAAAATCCACGGCGGGATCCTCGGTCGTCGCGGTATCGATGACGCCATCATGAACGAGCACGGCATCAAGCCGATCGACCTGGTAGCCGTCAACCTGTACCCATTCGAAGCCACCATCAGCAAGCCAGGCTGCGACCTGCCGACCGCCATCGAGAACATCGACATCGGCGGCCCGACCATGGTCCGTTCGGCAGCGAAAAACCACAAAGACGTGGCCATCGTGGTGAATGCCAGCGACTACGCCAACGTTCTGGAAAACCTCAAGGCCGGCGGCCTGACCTACGCTCAGCGTTTCGACCTGATGCTCAAGGCATTCGAACACACTGCCGCCTACGACGGCATGATCGCCAACTACATGGGCACCGTGAACCAGGCTGCCGAGACCCTGAGCACCGAAGGTCGCAGCGAATTCCCACGCACCTTCAACAGCCAGTTCATCAAGGCCCAGGAAATGCGCTACGGCGAGAACCCGCACCAGAGCGCGGCGTTCTACGTTGAAGCCAAACCGGCCGAAGTCGGCATCGCCACCGCGACCCAGCTGCAAGGTAAAGAGCTGTCGTACAACAACGTGGCCGACACCGACGCCGCGCTGGAATGTGTGAAGAGCTTCGTCAAACCGGCCTGTGTGATCGTCAAGCACGCCAACCCGTGCGGCGTGGCCGTGAGCCCGGACGCCGAAGGCGGCATTCGTCAGGCCTACGAACTGGCCTACGCCACTGACACCGAATCGGCGTTCGGCGGCATCATCGCCTTCAACCGTGAACTGGATGCCGAAACCGCCAAGGCGATCGTCGAGCGTCAGTTCGTTGAAGTGATCATCGCCCCAAGCGTCAGCGAAGAAGCCCGCGCCATCGTTGCTGCCAAGGCCAACGTTCGCCTGCTGGCCTGTGGCGAGTGGTCGGCCGATCGCGTTCCGGCCTGGGACTACAAGCGCGTCAACGGCGGCCTGCTGGTACAGAGCCGCGACATCGGCATGATCGGCGCTGACGACCTGAAAGTGGTGACCAAGCGCGCCCCGACCGAACAGGAAATCAACGACCTGATCTTCGCCTGGAAAGTCGCCAAGTACGTTAAATCCAACGCCATCGTCTACGCCAAGAACCGTCAGACCATCGGTGTCGGCGCCGGCCAGATGAGCCGCGTAAACTCGGCGCGTATCGCTGCGATCAAGGCTGAGCACGCCGGTCTGCAAGTGGCTGGTTCGGTGATGGCGTCCGACGCGTTCTTCCCGTTCCGCGACGGTCTGGACAATGCGGCCAAGGTCGGTATCACTGCGGTGATCCAGCCGGGTGGCTCGATGCGTGATGCCGAAGTGATTGTTGCTGCCGACGAAGCCGGTATCGCCATGGTATTCACCGGCATGCGCCATTTCCGTCACTAATCCGACAACGGCCGCACTGAAGCCGGCATCTGCTGCGTTGGAGCCGACCTCGATGATGCTCATTGCCAAAAGGCAACTCCGCTCACCGAGGTCGACTCCGCCTTGCATCTACCGGCTTCATTGCGACCTCCTGGAGCGTGAAGCGCTTCAGGTTCTAAAACAGAATTAGCGTCATCCGAGGTTTTTGAAATGAATGTTTTGATCATTGGCAGCGGTGGCCGCGAACACGCCCTGGCCTGGAAAGTGGCTCAGGATCCGCGTGTGCAGAAAGTTTTCGTCGCACCGGGCAACGCCGGCACCGCGATTGAAGCCAAGTGCGAGAACGTCGCCATCGACGTGCTGGCCCTTGAGCAACTCGCTGACTTCGCCGAGAAGAACGTTTCCCTGACCATCGTCGGCCCGGAAGTCCCGCTGGTCGCCGGCGTCGTCGATCTGTTCCGCTCCCGTGGCCTTGACTGCTTCGGACCGACGGCGGGTGCCGCACAGCTGGAAGGCTCGAAAGCCTTCACCAAGGATTTCCTGGCTCGCCACAAGATCCCGACCGCCGACTACCAGAACTTCACCGAGATCGAGCCGGCCCTGGCTTACCTGCGTGAAAAAGGCGCACCGATCGTGATCAAGGCCGACGGCCTGGCCGCCGGTAAAGGCGTGATCGTCGCCATGACCCTGGCCGAAGCCGAAGACGCCGTGCGCGACATGCTCGCCGGCAACGCTTTCGGCGACGCCGGTTCCCGCGTCGTGATCGAGGAATTCCTCGACGGCGAAGAAGCCAGCTTCATTGTCATGGTCGACGGCAAGAACGTCCTGCCGATGGCCACCAGCCAGGACCACAAACGCGTCGGCGACGGCGACAGCGGCCCGAACACCGGCGGCATGGGAGCCTACTCCCCGGCCCCGGTGGTCACCGCCGACGTGCACCAGCGCGTGATGGACCAGGTGATCTGGCCGACCGTGCGCGGCATGGCCGACGAAGGCAACGTCTACACCGGTTTCCTGTACGCCGGTCTGATGATCGACAAGGCCGGCAATCCGAAGGTCATCGAGTTCAACTGCCGTTTCGGCGATCCGGAAACCCAACCGGTGATGCTGCGTCTGCAGTCGAGCCTGGTGTTGCTGGTCGAAGCAGCGCTGGCCCAGGCCCTGGACAAGGTCGAAGCCCAGTGGGATCCACGCCCGAGCGTCGGCATCGTGCTGGCGGCCGGCGGTTACCCGGGCGATTACGCCAAGGGCTCGACGATCAGCGGCCTGGACGCGGCAGCGGCTCTGGAAGGCAAGGTCTTCCATGCCGGCACCGCGCTCAAGGACGGCAACGTCGTGACAGCCGGCGGTCGGGTGCTGTGCGCTACCGCCATGGGCGCCAGCGTAGGTGCCGCTCAGGAGCAAGCCTACAAGCTGGCCAAGGCCATCGACTGGGAAGGCTGCTTCTACCGCACCGACATTGGCTACCGCGCCATTGCCCGTGAACGCGGCGAAACCCGCTAATAAGCTACGCTGTGTTTCCGGCAGGGGCTCATCGCCCTTGCCGGACTGTTCCGACGCTGCGCATCGTTATATTCTGGCATCAACCTACGAAGGGATTTCGCCGTGCGCTGGCTCAGGATTGCCATAGGCTTCACCGTCACCTTGCTGACCTTGCTCTGCATGCTTGCGGCCCAGGCCGCGCAAGGCAGTGGCTGGTCGATATTGCTCGACGATCAGGGCAACCTCCAGCTGAGCGATATCCGCTCCTCCCGCTACACCAATCAATTCAGCCCCATCGAGCTTGACCGCCTCACCGCGGCCGAACCGGATGGCGCACTATGGCTGCGCTTCAAACTGGCCCCCGGCAAGCACGAACAAGTGCTGCGAATCTTTGCCCCCGACCTGTCGCACCTCAATCTGTACGTCCTGGACGGCGAGCGACTGATCGAACAACGGGAAACCGGGACCGGGCAGGCCCAGGCCGAACGTCCGCTGCCCAGCACTGACTTTCTGTTGCCATTGCCGCAAAGCGACAAGACTCTCGACATCTACCTGCGAATGGTCTCCGATCACCAGTTGCGTCCGTACATCACTCTGCAATCGGCGGTGATGGGCGCGGCCAATCATAACCAGACGCTGATCTACGGCTTGCTGTTCGGCTGCCTCGGCATGCTGATCCTGCACAACCTGATCCGCTACGCCTACACCCGCTCGCGCAGCAGTCTGTGGCTGGCAGTGTGTGAAGGCCTGCTGACCCTGAGCCTGTTGCTGTTGCTCAACCTGGCCGGCCCATGGCTGCCGAACTGGCACGCGATCCAGACCCCCGGCGCCTATCTGGCCCTGCTGCTGACCGCCCCGTCCGGACTGATGTTCGCCTACCGATTTTTCGCTCCGCTCGGCGAACATCCGCTGAACAAGCTGTTGCTGGGCGACATTCTGTTCATCGTGATTTGCAGCCTGCTGCTGTTGTTCGTCAACACCTTGCCGCTGAACATCATTACCTATGCACTGGTGGCCCTGGCGGGCCTGAGCATGTTGCTGGTGGGGTTCTACCACTGGCAGAAAGGCTACCGCCCTGCCCGGTTGTTCGTCGCCGCGATGGTGGTGTTCAACATCGGTACGCTGATCATCCTCCCGGCCTTGTTGGGGTTGACCCTGGTGGCGCCGCAAGGCCTGATCATGACGCTGATGGGGTTCATCTGCATCAGCGGGCTGCTGATGAGCATCGCCCTGGGCGAACGCCAGCGCAGCATCACCGAAAGCCGTTTCAGCATCAGCCGCGACCTCGCCGCGAGCAACGCCGAAATCAACGCCAAAGCCGAATTCCTGGCCAAGATCAGCCACGAGATCCGCACCCCGATGAACGGCGTGCTGGGCATGACCGAACTGCTGCTCGGCACGCCGCTGTCGGTCAAGCAACGGGACTACGTGCAGACCATCCACAGCGCCGGCAACGAACTGCTGACCCTGATCAACGAGATCCTCGACATCTCCCGGCTCGAATCTGGCCAGATCGAGCTGGACGACGTGCAGTTCGACCTCAACGCCTTGATCGACGATTGCCTGAGCATCTATCGGGCGAAGGCCGAACAGCAGAGCGTCGAATTGATCAGCTTCATCCAGCCGCAGGTACCCCGGGTCATCAGCGGTGATCCGACGCGCCTGCGCCAGACCTTGCTGAGCCTGCTGGAAAACGCCCTGAAGAAAACCGAGGAAGGCGAAGTACTGGTCGTGGTCGCCCTCGATGAGCGCAGGGCCGGGCCACGCCTGCGCATTGCCGTGCAGGACAGCGGTCAGCCGATGGATCAGGAAGAGCGCGATGCGCTGATGCACGCCGAGCTCCACAGCAAGCATTTCCTGTCGGCCAACCGACTGGGCGGCAATCTCGGGCTGGTGATCGCACGGCAACTGATTCGCCTGATGCACGGCGAGTTCGGCATCAAGAGCGGTGGCACTCAGGGCAGCACACTGTGGCTGACCCTGCCGCTGGATCCCGATCGCCTGGAGCACCCGACCTCCGATCTCGACAGCCCGCTGCAAGGGGCGCGGGTGCTGGTGGTCGACGACAACGAAACCTGTCGCAAGGTGCTGGTGCAACAGTGCAGCGCCTGGGGCCTGAACGTCAGCGCCGTGCCGTCAGGCAAGGAAGCGCTGGCCCTGCTGCGTACCAAGGCGCATCTGCGCGACTATTTCGACGTGGTCCTGCTGGACCAGAACATGCCCGGCATGACCGGCATGCAACTGGCCGCCAAGATCAAGGAAGACCCGAGCCTGAACCACGACATCCTGCTGATCATGCTCACCGGCATCAGCAATGCGCCGAGCAAGATCATCGCGCGCAACTCGGGGATCAAGCGCATCCTGGCCAAACCGGTGGCCGGTTATACCCTCAAGACCACGCTGGCCGACGAGCTGAACCAGCGCAACCGCGGCCAGGCGGTGTTCCAGCCACAAGCGACCGGCCCGGCCACGGCCGTCAAGGTTCCGAGCGACTTCCGCATCCTCGTCGCCGAAGACAATACGATTTCCACCAAGGTGATCCGAGGCATGCTCGGCAAGCTCAACCTGCAACCGGACACCGCCAGCAATGGCGAAGAAGCCTTGCAGGCCATGAAGGCCCAGCGCTACGACCTGGTGCTGATGGATTGCGAAATGCCGATCCTCGATGGCTTCTCCGCCACCCAGCAACTGCGGGCCTGGGAGGTCGGCAATCAGCGTATCCGTACGCCGATCGTCGCGCTGACCGCGCACATCCTCGCCGAACACAAGGAGCGTGCGCGCCAGGCCGGCATGGACGGGCACATGGCCAAACCGGTGGAACTGTCGCAACTGCGCGAGCTGATCGAGCACTGGGTAGCTCAGCGTGATCAACACAATCGCACGGCGGCACGAACGCCCTGAACCTGGCGAGCGCTCACCTTCTCAACGGATCTTGCCGTGATGACGCCAGATCCGCCTGATAGACTCCGTTCAACTTTCGTCGGCGCGAGTTTCCATCATGCTCCATGTGTTGTTCAGCGTTTACCTGAAGATGCTGGTGCTCTACAGCCCGTTCTTCGTGTTGTCCTGCTTCATCAGCCTGACCCGGGGTTATTCGCGCAAGGAACAACGGCGCCTGGCCTGGAAAGTTGCGATCGCCACCCTGGTATCGAGCGTGTTGCTGTACCTGTTCGGGCGGGTGATCTTCGACGTGTTCGGCATCACCGTGGATGCTTTCCGCATCGGTGCCGGCAGCGTGCTCTTCATCTCGGCGCTGGGCATGGCGCAGGGCAAGTCGGCGGTGCAGGCCGACAATGTGCAGCAGGACGTGACCATTGTCCCGCTGACCATCCCGCTGACCGTCGGCCCCGGCACGATCGGTGCGCTGCTGGTGATGGGCGTCAGCCAGCCGCACTGGGATGACAAGCTGATCGCGATCATGAGCATCGCACTCGCCAGTTTTACCGTCGGCGTGGTGTTGTATCTGTCGAATCGAATCGAGCGGATTCTCGGCGATCAGGGGTTGCAGATCGTCAGCCGGCTCATGGGATTGTTTGTCTGTGCCCTGGCTGCGCAGATCATCTTTACCGGGGTGAAGGGTTATCTTGGCTGACCTGCCGCCCCGCAAATGAAAAAGCGGCTCCGAAGGGCCGCTTTTTCATTTCTCAGCTATCGGGTTTCTCGCCATACCAGCGCGGCGTGTACACCCACTCCCCACCGGCAGCCCGTGGAAAAGTGCAGGTCGTGGAGGATCCCACCAGCACCATGGTGCGCATGTCCACCTGATCCGGTGTCAATGCGCCGAGTGTCGTCACCCGCAACGTCTGCCCCGGACGACCGATATCACGGCCCAGCACCACCGGTGTCTGCGGCACACGGTGTTGCGCGACGATTTCCAGTGCGCGCCCCAACTGCCATGGCCGGGCGCGGGAGATCGGGTTGTAGAACGCCAATGCCAGATCGGCTTCGGCGGCCAGATCCAGACGCTTTTCGATGATCGACCACGGCTTGAGGTTGTCCGACAGCGACATCACGCAGAAGTCGTGACCCAGCGGCGCACCGGCCTGAGCAGCGGTGGCCAGCGAGGCGGAAACACCCGGCAGGATTTCCAGATCGACGCTGTGCCACGCCGGATCCGTCGATTCGTGCAACGCTTCGAGCACCGCCGCCGCCATGGCGAACACGCCCGGATCACCCGAAGAAACGACGATCACCGAACGGCCCTCAGCGGCCAGCCTGAAGGCATGACGGGCACGCTGCATTTCTTCGCGGTTGTCCGTGCAGTGCTGCACCTGATCGTCGCGGAAAGGACCGGCCATGCGCACGTAGGTTTCGTAGCCGAGCACATCGGTGGCTCGAGCGAGCTCGGCTTTCACCGCCGGCACCATCAGCTCCGCCGCACCTGGGCCAAGGCCGATGACAGCCAGACGTCCGCGCGGACGACCGACCTGCGAAACATCCAGCGGCTGTTCGGCCACGGCGATGGCTATATCGTGGGATGTTGTGATGATTCGAGCGTCAGGGACTGCATCGCGAGCCAGCTCACCGATGTCATTCGCTGGCGCAACAAAGCGCAGCGGCACCGCCAGCTCGAGCGCAGCTTCACGCAAGGCCGGACAGGCCATCTGAACGTCCGCCGCCACCAGACAGGCCAGCGATTGAATCGCCACCCCGGCCTGCTGCAACGCACCGCGAAGGGTGCCCGGCAGGACAGTCACGTCTGAACCGACCGCCACCGCCACACTGCGTGGATAAATCAGCAACTCACTGGAACTCGCCGCACGAGCATCACTGCCCACATGAATCGAACGCTGTGCCAGTGGATCTTCCGGCAGTTGTGCCTGCTCAAGCCACGGCGCAGCACCGTCGATGCGCACACTGTGGCCGGCGAGCAAATCAGAGACAAAACGTTTGCCCTGCTCCAGATCGCCTAGCGCGTAACCGCCGGGCGGGTTGAGCAGGCAAGTGCCGAAACGCAATTCGCCGCTGGTGGTGATCGCCGCTGCCACTTCAAGCGCAGCCGCGATCTCGCGGGCCATGACATTCACCCCGCCGAGGCCACCGAGCAGCGGCACCACGGCACTGCCGTCCTCAGCCACGGCGAGCACCGGTGGCTCGTTGCCTTTCTCCAGCAACAGCGGCGCCAGGGTGCGGATGACAATGCCGGCCGCGCACAGGGCAATGATCGGCGTGTCCTGTTGATACAGCTCACGCAGGGTCGTGCCGAACTCGCTGTAAGTCTGATCGGCACCTTCGACGCGTCCGCAGAGGCCGTGAATCTGCGCAGCCGGATAAACCTGTTGCAGGCGACGGGCCGTGGCCAGTGCGCCCTGGCCGAGAATAACGATGGCCGGTGTGGAATGGTTCATCAGCCTTGCCACCGTTCGCCGGGCACAATGATCAGCGAGAAGTATGGCGACGACATCGGCTCGACCTCATCCAGCGGCACGATCTTCTGATTGGCCATGGTGGCGCGCTCGACATACAGCGCACGCTCGGCCAGACCCAGTTCTGCCAACACGTCGCGTACTTTCGGGAAGTTGCGCCCCAGCTTCATGATCACCGCGGCGTCAGCATCGGCCAGACGCCGCTTGAGCTCGTCATGAGGCAGCACGCCGGACAGCACTGACAGGCTCTGATTGCGATACACCAGCGGCGCGCCCAGCACCGAAGCGCCGCCGAGCATCGAGCAGACGCCCGGCACCACTTCGGCTTCGTAACGGCTGGCCAGGCGATCGTGCAGGTACATGTAGGAGCCGTAGAAGAACGGGTCACCTTCGCAGATCACCGCCACATCGCGACCGGCGTCCAGGTGCGCGGCCACTTCCTCGGCAGCGTCATCGTAGAAATCGCTGATCACCTGTTCGTAGGACAGCGGCGCCGGCAGCACTTCGGTGGTCACCGGGTACACCAGCGGCAGCAGATTCTGCGCGTCCTGCAGATGCGCTTCGATGATGCCGAACGCGTTGCCCTTCTTGCCCTTGGCCACGAAGTACGCCACCACCGGCGATTCGCGCAGCAGGCGCAGGGCCTTGACGGTAATCAGTTCCGGATCACCGGGACCGACGCCCAGACCAATCAAACGTCCTTTAGCCTGCATCATTCGATCTCCGTGGCGAGGGCATTGACCGCAGCGGCGGCCATGGCGCTGCCGCCGAGGCGGCCCTGCATGATTACGAACGGCACGCCACGGCTGTTGGCGGCCAGCTCGGCCTTGGATTCGGCAGCGCCGACGAAGCCCACCGGGAAGCCGAGGATCAGCGCCGGTTTCGGAGCGCCGGCGTCGAGCATTTCCAGCAGATAGAACAGCGCGGTCGGCGCGTTGCCGATCACCACCACGCTGCCTTCCAGATGCGGGCGCCACAGTTCCAGCGCCGCTGCCGAGCGAGTGTTGCCCAGTTCACGCGCCAGCTCCGGCACGCTGTCATCACGCAGGGTGCAGATCACTTCGTTGTTGGCCGGCAGGCGCGCACGGGTCACGCCCTCGGAAACCATCCGCGCATCACACAGGATCGGCGCGCCAGCGGCCAGCGCATCGCGCCCGGCCTTGCCGGCGCCTTCGGAGAATTGCAGCCCGTCGATGGCCTCGACCATGCCGCAGGCGTGGATCACCCGCACCGCGAGTTTTTCCAGATCGGCCGGGATGCGCGCCAGGTTGGCCTCGCTGCGAATGATCGCGAAGGAGTTGCGATAGATCTCCTGACCGTCGCGGATGTAATCAAGCATCAAGGGGGCTCCGTGAGCGGGCGGCGAGCAGGGCCGCGGCCGCTTCGATAGTAAGGTTGTGGGCGTGCAGCGCGCCGAAACCCGGCAGCGCTGCATCGCGAAAATAGAGATCGTAGTGACCGGGGCCCACCGCCAGCAGAGTCACCGCAGCCCGGTGTGCGGCGGCGCAGGAACGCGAGCAGCCGGACAGGTGCACATCCACGGCGTGCGGCAACAGCGTAGCCAGACGGCGGGCATCGTGTTTGGTGTCGGCAAGACCTTTGCCGCAGCCGTTGGCGCCGGTGCAGGCGATCAGGCGCGCCAAAGGATCTTCGACATGGGTCAGCAGGTTCAGCCTGCCCAATTCGTCGAGCACTTGAACCGCATCGGTTTCCCGCACATCGGGCAGCAACAGACTCTGCCAAGGGGTGAAACGCAGGCTGCCGTCGCCAAAGGCTCTGGCCAATTGCGCGGCGCCACGCAGCATGTCCGGATCGAGGCGGCCGAGCGCCGGTGCGGCACCGACATAGACCTGACCGGCCGATTGCTGAGGATGAATGCCAATGTGCAAGCCCTCCGGCACGGTTTCACGTTGCCAGTCGCCGACGTTTTGCAAACTGATCCGCTGACCGAGTTTTTCCAGAAACACGGGCGCCGGACATTCGTCCAGCAGATGCCGCATTCGCGTCTGCTCCGGTCGGGCCAGATCGAGGAACAGTTCCAGCACCGCGACCACCAGCGCGTGTCCGTCCGCAAGCGCCACGGCGGCCAGCGGTCGATCCGTCGGGCAACCCGCCAGGCCGAACGCCAGCAGCGTATCGCCGTGATCTTCGAATGCCGACAACCACAGATCGTGGGGATGTTCGAGCATCGCCAGCGCCTCACCACCGTCCAGTTGCACGGCGAACTTGGCACTCAGCTCGTGGAAGCGCGGATGGTTTTGCAGGGTCTCGAGAATCTGCCCGGCCAATGGGCGGGTATCGAAGCGCAACTGCGGGTCGATGCCCGCGGCGGGGCTGAGCATCAGGTTGCGCACATCGTCGCCCGCTGCGGTTCGTGGCCCGAGACCGGCGGCCAGCAGGCTGTCGATCAGCGCAGCGGACTGCTCGCCGATCCCGCGAATCTGCAGATTGCCCCGGTTGGTGGCCTCGATCGCCCCGCCGGCAAACCGTTCGGCGGCATTGGCCACCGCATCGGCCTGGTCGGCCGTGATCGAACCGCCATCGAGCTTGATCCGGCAGATTCCACCATCCAGCGCCTGGACGATACGCAGCAACCCCGGACAGGCCGAGGGGCGTATGGCGTTGGACATCGGACGTTCGTTCAAGGGCTGGCAGCTCTGTGGGAAAGGCGCTTCGCGGGCGAAGGCGCGGTATTATGCCTGCTTTGTCCGACGGCATGAAAAGTCTGCCCGTCGGAACGGCGCGTTTGCGGACACTTTTTTGAGAGGCTACAGATGTCACCCTGGCTGACAGTAGTAGGAATCGGTGAAGACGGCTTCAAGGGCCTGGGCAAGAATGCCCGGCGCGCCCTGATGGGCGCTTCGCGGATCATCGGCGGTCAGCGTCAGCTGGATCTGTTGCCGGTGTGCATCCGTGGCGAGCGCCAGTTGTGGCCGAGCCCGTTTTCCCTGGCCCCGGTGCTCGAGCGTCGCGGGGAAGCGGTGTGCGTGCTGGCCAGCGGTGATCCGATGTTCTATGGCGTTGGCGCGAGTCTGGCGCGGCATGTGCCGGGGGCCGAGATGCTGGTTCTGCCGGCGCCGTCTTCGTGCTCGCTGGCGGCTGCCCGACTGGGCTGGCCGTTGCAGGAGGTGGTGATCGCGTCCTTGGTGGCACGACCGTTGGCCGCCCTGAATGCACAGTTGTCCAGCGGCGTGCGCCTGTTGCTGCTGAGCAATGACGGTCAGAGCCCGGCCGCCGTTGCGGTATTGCTGCGCGAGCGTGGATTCGGCGCCAGTCGCCTGAGTGTTCTGGAACATCTGGGCGGCAACGCCGAGCGCCGGATCGACAGCACCGCCAACGACTGGAACGATCCGCTCATTGCCGACCTCAACGTGATCGCCATCGAATGCCTGGCCGATCCGCAGACACCACGCCTGTCCCGCCTCGCCGGTCTGCCGGACTCGGCCTTTCAGCACGACGGCCAGCTGACCAAGCGCGACGTGCGCGCGATCACCCTCGCCCGCCTCACCCCGATGCCGGGCGAACTGTTGTGGGATGTCGGCGCCGGCAGCGGCTCGATCGGCATCGAGTGGATGCGCGCTCACCCGAGCTGCCGCGCTCTGGCTATCGAAGCCGATGACGGCCGACAACAGTTGATTGAACACAACCGCGATGCGCTGGGCGTTCCCGGTCTGCAATTGGTTCGCGGCAGTGCCCCGCAAGCTCTCGCCGGGCTGGAACGTCCGGACGCCATTTTCATCGGCGGCGGCGTGACCCGCGAAGGCGTGCTCGACACCTGCTGGGAGCAACTCAAACCCGGTGGCCGGCTGGTCGCCAACGCCGTGACCCTGCAAAGCGAAATGACCTTGATGAGCTGGCGCGAACGCCATGGCGGCGAGCTGACCCGCATCCACATCGCCCAGGCGCAACCGCTGGGCGAGTTCGACACCTGGCGCCAGGCGTTGCCGATCACCCTGCTCGATCTGGTCAAACCCCTCGATGCGTGACGAAACCGCCGAACAACCCGCGCCCCTGCGCAGCGGCCTGACCACTGGCAGCTGCGCCACGGCCACCAGCCTTGCTGCCGCCCGCCTGCTGCTCGGCGGAGCGGTGGCGGACGCCGTGCAGATCGTGTTGCCCAAGGGCAAGCAGGTGCAGATGCGTCTGGAGTTCTGCCGGCTGACCGATGACGGCGCGGAAGCCGGGACGATCAAAGATGCGGGCGATGATCCGGACGTGACTCACGGCGCCCTGCTCTACTCCCGTGTGCAACTGATCGACGAGCCGGGAATTCGCTTCATCGCCGGTAAAGGTGTCGGCACCGTCACCCGCCCGGGACTGGTGCTGGCCGTCGGCGAACCGGCGATCAACCCGGTGCCGCGCAAGATGATCAGCGATCACCTGACGCTGCTCGCCGAAGAAACCGGCTATAACGGCGGTTTCGAAGTGACGGTCAACGTCGAGGGCGGCGAAGCCCTGGCGCTGAAAACCATGAACCCCCGTCTGGGCATTCTCGGCGGGCTGTCGATCCTCGGCACCAGCGGCATCGTCCGGCCGTTTTCCTGCGCGGCGTACATCGCCTCGATCCATCAAGGCATCGACGTGGCGAAAACCAACGGCTACCTGCACATCGCCGCCTGCACCGGCAACGCCAGCGAAGACACCATGCGCCGGGTCTACAACCTGCCGGAAATCGCCCTGATCGAAATGGGCGACTTCGTCGGCGCCGTGCTCAAGCACCTGCGCAAAGTGCCTGTGGATAAACTCAGCCTGTGCGGCGGCTTCGGCAAGATCAGCAAACTGGCAGCCGGGCACATGGACCTGCACTCGCGCCACTCGAGCATCGACCTGCCGCAACTGGCCGAATGGGCGGCAGCGATTGGCGCCGACGACACCTTGCAGCAAGCCATACGCGGGGCGAACACCAGTCAGCAGGCATTGGCGATGGCCAGTGCGGCGGGTGTTGCCCTTGGCGATGAAGTTTGCCGCCATGCTCTGGAATTCGCCCGCAGCGTGGTGCCGGCTCAGGTGCAGGTCGAGGTGTTTGCGATTGATCGTCAGGGCGGCATCGTTGGCCATGCGGGGGCTTTTACATGAAACGGATTTTGTTGCTGGGCGGCGTGACTGAAGCGCTGGCCATCGCGCGCACGTTGGGGCCGGAACACATTTACAGCCTGGCGGGCGTCGGCCGGGTCCCGACCGATCTGACGTGTCAGGTACGCGTCGGCGGCTACGGTGGCGCCGAAGGTCTGGCGCAGTTCATTCGCGCTGAAGGCATCACGCTTTTACTCGACGCGACCCATCCCTACGCCGCACAAATCAGCCAGAACGCCGCCACCGCTGCAAAACTCACCGGCATCCCCTGCTGGGCCCTGCGCCGCCCGGCGTGGCAACCGCAACCGGGCGATGACTGGCGCGAAGTCGCCGACTGGGCCGAACTGATCACCGCCCTCGAACCCTTCCGCCGCCCCCTGTTCACCCTTGGCCGCGAACCGCTGCAACACCTCGATGAAATCCCCGCGCACCAGTTCTGGACCCTGCGCGCCCTCGACGTCTACCCCGGCAACGAACGCTGCGAAGTCATCGGCGCCCGTGGCCCCTTTCTGCTGGAAGATGAGCGGGCACTGTTCGAACGGCGGCAGATCGACGTGCTGATCAGCAAGAACAGCGGCAGCGCCGCGACCGAGCCGAAACTGGAGGTGGCGCGGGAGCTTGGGGTACCGGTGATGGTGTTGAAGCGGCCGGAGTTGGCGGGGGTTGATCGGGAATTCATGAGTACGTCTGAAGTCCTGAAAGCCCTCTCCACGTCAGATAATTCCTGATTTCGAGCTAATCCTTGATTTGACCGGCAAATTTTCAGGAAGCAGCTGACTGTTCGTTCTTGCCACCTCACGCCAAGATTTCGATTCCTTTAATCCCCCACAGATTTGCAGCGAGCAAATTCTTGAAGCGCACTGCAGCGCTCAAGATAAATGCGGCTTGTCAGTCCGTATCCCAAGGAATACGATTTCGACATGATCGAATTTGAACGATCCCCTGCATTTGCCGATTGGCTCGACTCGATGAAAGACACCAACGGCAAAGCTCGCATCATCGCCAGAATTCGAGGTGCAGAGCATGGAAATATGGGTGATTGCGAGTTCGTTGGCAGTGCCGTTTATGAAATGCGCGTTCATTACGGTCCCGGCTACAGGATGTACTTCACACGTAAAGGTAACGTGATTTATCTGCTACTGCTGGGGGGCGACAAGTCGACACAAAAACGAGATATCAAACGCGCCATCCGGATGGCGCAAAGCATCGGTAATGAGGAGTAAGTCATGACCGAAAAATTCACCCGCTTCGACGCTGCAGAGTTTCTTAAAACGCCGGAGGAAATGGCGGCTTACCTGGACGCCTGTTTTGACGAAGATGCTGGCGATGGCGTTCTCATCCGTGCAGCGCTTAATGACATTGCCCGCGCCCAAGGCATGACTCAGGTTGCGCGGGATGCAGGTCTGGGTCGTGAAAGCCTTTATAAAGCGCTGAGCAGCACTGGAAATCCGGAATTCGCGACTATCATGAAAGTCATGAAGGCGCTGGGTTTGCGGTTGCATGCCGTAGCAGGCTGAATCCTCTGCGACACCAAACCGCACGACGCTTTTTTACTTATCGGCCCTGATCAGGCTAAATAGCCGCGCCTGATCGCCCACCCTACGGATCTGTCCCATGAACCGACACCGGCTCGCATTTGCCTGGATCGCCTGCTTTGCAGTGCTGTTCAACATGCTCGCCATGCCGTTGACGGGAGCGATGGCGCAGGCGGCGCAGACGCCGGCCGAGCAGTTGCTGTGGAGCAGTTTCTGCACCGGCAGCGGGACGAAGATGGTGGCGATCGACATCGGCAGCCTCGATCAGAAAGCGCCGCAGAGTGGTGACAATCATTCGACCATGCAGCATTGCTGGTGCTGTTCAGGATCGGCGCCGGTGGTGGCGTTGCCGGGGCATTCGCCGCAGCTGTATTTCGCCCGATACGAAAGCAATCGCAGCGTGGCGCCCGCCTTGCTGCAGACTCCGACACCGCGCCAGCAATGGCCGAGCCTCAATCCCCGCGCCTCTCCTCTGGTTTGATTTGTTCCCGCATTTGACCTGCGTTTCAAATCGTTCTGGAGAACTGCCATGTTGAACAAATTCATCGTCATCGCTGCGCTGTTGCTGCCTGCGTGCTTCGCCCATGCCCACGAATACAAGGCCGGCGAGCTGGAAATCGCCCACCCGTGGTCGCAGGAACTGCCGCCGAATGCGCCGACCGTTGCCGCGTATTTCATCATTCACAACGCCGGCAAAACCGCTGACCGGTTGCTCAGCGTCGATTCGCCCATCGCCCCGACAGCCGAACTGCACGAACACGTGATGCAGGGCGACCTGATGAAGATGCAACAGGTGCCGAACGTGGCGATCCCGGCCGGTGGCAACGTGACCTTTGCGCCGATGGCCTATCACGTGATGCTGATGAATCCGAGCGACCGCAGTCTGCTCACCGACGGCAAGCGCTTCCCGCTGACCCTGCACTTCGAAAAGGCCGGTAACGTGACCGTCGAAGTCGCCGTGCAGAAGAAGCCACCGCAGGACATGCCGGAACACGCGCACGCCCAGTAACCCCTTCGGCAGACTCCGCCCATGCGCCCGCGCAGCGCCAGGTCGTCCGTGCAACGCCGTCAGACTGAACACCTGACCCGCGGCAGCTGGATCGCCCTGTTCGCCATGTTGATGATCTTCATCGGCCCGCTGATTTCCCAGTCGATGCCGATGGATCAGCACGCCTCGACATCCATGCCAATGAGCATGGACATGTCGATGGACATGCCGGGCATGGATCATGCCGGGCACGGTGCACAGCCCTCGGCGGAACACTGCCCGCCGCAATCCTCGCATCATGTGCTGTGGGAAAAATGCGGATATTGCAGCCTGCTGTTCAATTGCCCGGCGCTGACCGGCGGCGGCAGCTTCGCCACTTTCAGCATTCCACTCGTCAACACCTTCACCCCACCCTCCCCGCGTCTGGGCCATGCCCGGCAGACCTTCTTCCCCGGCGCCCGCACCCGCGCCCCGCCCGTCGCAGCGTAAACACCCACCTCTGATTGCACACGGTTGAGAAGACAGCTTCAGGCTGCCGGCCGTGTCGTTTACGACTGTTTGATGGAAATTGTCATGTCCAGGTTTTCTGCTGTCCCACGCCCGGGTTCTGCCCCGGCGTCCTTTGCCCTGAACGAATCCCGCGTTCGTTTCAGGCACGCTACCGCCGTCCTTTGCGGCGTCCTGCTTTCCCCGCTGGTCCACGCCGATGAACACACCGGCCATGCTGACGAACTGAGCCCGACGGTGATCACCGCCATCGCCCCGAGCTCGCCGCTGACCATCGTCACCAATCCGAAAGATCCGCGCCAACCGGTGCCGGCCAGCGACGGTGGCGACTACCTGAAGACCATTCCCGGCTTCGCCCTGGTGCGCAACGGCGGCACCAACGGTGATCCGGTGCTGCGCGGGATGTTCGGTTCGCGTCTGAACATTCTCACCAACGGCAGCATGATGCTCGGTGCCTGCCCCGGCCGGATGGACGCGCCGACCTCGTACATATCGCCCGAGACCTACGACAAACTCACCGTGATCAAAGGCCCGCAAACCGTGCTCTACGGACCGGGCGCCTCGGCCGGCACGATCCTGTTCGACCGCGAGCCGGAAAGCTTCGGCGAACTCGGTACCCGCGTGAATGCCAGCGTGCTGGCGGGCTCCCACGGCCGCTTCGACAAAGTCGTCGATGCGGCGGCCGGAGGATCGCTGGGCTATGTGCGGGTGATCGGCAACACCGCGCAGTCCGACGACTACCGCGACGGCAACAACGACATCGTTGCCTCCCGCTATGACAAGTGGAACGGCGACGTGGCGCTGGGTTGGACTCCCGATGCCGACACCCTGATCGAACTCACCGCCGGCAAGGGCGACGGCGAAGCGCGCTACGCCGGACGCGGCATGGACGGCTCACAGTTCCTGCGCGAAAGCCTCGGTCTGCGCTTCGAAAAATCCAACATCACCGATGTGCTGGAGAAGCTCGAAGCCCAGGTCTACTACAACTACGCCGACCACGTGATGGACAACTACACCCTGCGCACGCCGTCCGGCACCGGGATGATGGCAGGTCCCATGGCGTCCAACGTCGACCGTCGCACCCTCGGCGCACGGATCAAAGCCACCTGGCGCTGGGCCGACATCCAGCTGATCACCGGGCTCGATGCGCAGACCAACGAACACCGTCAGCGCAGCGGCATGGGCATCGATACCTACAAGGATCAGCCGTACACCAAGGACGCCGACTTCCATAACTACGGGGTGTTCAGCGAGATGACCTGGTACGCCGCCGACCGCGACCGGCTGATTACCGGCGCCCGGGTCGACCGAGCCTCGGCCAAGGATTACCGGCAGAGCATCGGCTCGGGAATGATGTCTCGCCCGAATCCGACTGCCGGCGATACCCGAGCCGACACCCTGCCCAGTGGCTTCATCCGTTACGAGCATGACCTCACCGACAGCCCGACCACGCTCTACGCCGGCCTCGGCCACGCACAACGATTCCCGGATTACTGGGAACTGTTTTCGCCCAAGTCCGGCCCGGCGGGTTCGGTCAATGCGTTCGATTCGATCAAACCGGAAAAGACCACTCAGCTGGACTTCGGCGTGAACTACAAGGACGCCGATCTCGAAGCCTGGGCCTCGGGCTACATCGGCGTGGTGCGCGACTACATCCTGTTCGACTACACCCCGACGATGATGGGCATGAGCACCTCCCGCGCCGAGAACATTGACGCGCGGATCATGGGCGGTGAACTCGGCGCCGCCTACAAACTCACCGACAACTGGAAAGCCGATGCGACCCTGGCCTACGCCTGGGGCAAGAACAGCAGCGACGGCAAGGCCCTGCCGCAGATGCCGCCGCTGGATGCACGTTTCGGCCTCACCTACAGCGAAGACAACTGGAGCGCCGGCGCACTGTGGAGGGTGGTTGCCGCGCAAAACCGGATCGACCAGAACAAGGGCAACGTGGTCGGCAAGGATTACGACAAGAGTTCGGGCTTCGGCGTGTTCTCGCTCAACGGTGCCTACCGGATCAACAAGAACTGGAAGGTCAGTACCGGCGTCGACAACCTGTTCGGCAAGGCTTACGCCGAACACCTCAACCTGGCGGGCAACGCCGGGTTCGGCTATCCGGCCAACGACCCGCAAGCCATCAACGAGCCGGGGCGCACGCTCTGGACCAAGGTGGACATGAGTTTCTAACCCTCAAGGGCACTCGCTCCCCTTGAGGGAGCGAGTGACAACAGACAACCAGAAGATCCAAGCCAAGCGGAGCACTCGTGATGAAACAGCCCAAACCGAATTTCTACAACCTGGCCTGGCGTTGGCATTTTTATGCCGGATTGTTCGTCGCGCCATTCATGGTGATGCTGGCCCTGACCGGCATCATTTACCTGTTCAAGCCGCAGCTCGATTCACTGATGTACAGCAGCCTGCTGAACGTCCCCGCCGGACATCACACCGTGCCGGCCGACGACCTGCTGCAAAAGGTCAGAAGCGCTTATCCACAAGGCCAGGTCACCCAGTACCTGCCACCGGCGAACGCCGAGCGCAGTGCGCAATTCGTGGTGAAGAATGCCGGCCATGAGCTGAACGTGTTCGTTGATCCGTACCACGGCGACATCCTCGGCGAGCAGGATGCCAAGCAGAACCTGCAGGCGCTCGCCCGGGCGATCCACGGCGAACTGATGATCGGCACCGTCGGTGACCGGCTGATCGAACTGGCCGCCGGGTGGGGCGTGGTGCTGGTGGTGTCCGGGGTTTTCCTGTGGTGGCCGCGAGGTCAGGCAGCGGGGATTCTGTGGCCACGCCTGAACAGTCGCGGTCGCGTGCTGTGGCGTGACCTTCACGCGGTCACCGGGTTCTGGGGCGCGGCACTGCTGCTGGTGATGCTGCTCAGCGGCATGACCTGGACCGGCTTCTGGGGCAAGCAGTACGCCCAGGTGTGGAACGTGTTCCCGGCGGCGATGTGGAACAACGTGCCGACCTCCGACGTCGAGGCCGGCAGCCTGAACAACGCCGCGCGCCAGACCGTGCCGTGGGCGATGGAAAACACGCCGATGCCGATGTCCGGTGACCACGCCGAACACATGGCCCACGGCGGCATGCAACACGGCCCCGCCGCGCCGAGCATCCGCCTGCAGGATGTGCAGAACATCGCCATCGAGAGCAAGGTCGAGCCGGGCTACAGCATCACCCTGCCGACCACTTCCACCGGTGTGTTCACCATTGCGGTGTTCGCCGACGACCCGCGCAACGACGCGACCCTGCATGTCGATCAGTACACCGGCAAGGTGTTGGCCGACGTGCGTTTCGAGCAGTACGGCGCGGTTGCCCGGGCCACCGAGATCGGCGTGATGCTCCACGAAGGCAAGATGTTCGGCACCTTCAACCAGATCATCGTGTTGCTGATCTGCCTGATGATCCTGCTCAGCGCCGTCAGCGGCGTGGTGATCTGGTGGAAGCGCCGGCCCCAGGGCAAATTCGGCGTGCCGCCGCTGCGCCACGATCTGCCGAAGTGGAAAACCGGCGTGGCGATCATGCTGGTGCTGGCGGTGGTGTTTCCGCTGGTGGGGGCTTCGCTGGTGGTGGTGTGGTTGCTGGATCGGCTGCTGCTGTCGCGCCTGGGCCGACAAACTGAATCTGCCTCAACTTCATCATGAAACAGGCGAGATGCGCGAGCCAGACAGACCTTTAAACTGCCGGGGCTTAAACTCCGGCATTTTTTAGTGTTACTGTATAACGCAAATTTGCTGCTCTGCCCGCAGCCATGCACTGTCATGAGCCTGCGGGCTTTTCTTTTGAAGAAGTGATTCACCGCCCCGATGAACAAGTACCTCTTGTCCAGCCTCTGTCTGTTCGCCTTGAACAACAGCGCCCACGCCGACAACGCCCCGCTGACGCTGCCCACCGGCACCATCACCGCCCTGGCCAATGACGACCAGACCGTCAGCCTGACCACGCCGACCAGTGCCGGCTCGCGCCTGAACCTCAGCGCGATGGAAACCCCGGCCAGCGTCGAAAGCCTGAGCGGCGAACAAGTCCGTACCCGTGGCGACCGCAGCGTGCAGGACGCGGTGTCGCGCAGCACCGGCATCAGCCGCACCGGCACGCCGGGCGATGGCGGCACTTCGTTGCAGGCCCGGGGTTTTACCGGACAGAGTTCGGTGATGCAGTTGTATGACGGCAACCGCATGTACACCGGCATGGGCACCGTGACCTTCCCGGTCGACACCTGGTCGGTGGAGCGCGTCGACGTGCTGCGCGGCCCGGCCTCGGTGCTGTACGGCGAAGGCGCGACCGGCGCGGTGGTCAACGTGATCCCGAAGAAGCCGTTCGCAGGCGAAATCGAAAATCATGTGCGGGTCGGCTACGGCTCGTTCGACCGCCAGCAGCAGGCGTTCGACAGCGGCGGTTCGCTGACCGATACCCTGAGCTATCGCCTCAACCTCAATCGCCTGCGCAGCAACGGCTGGGTTGATCGCGGCGACTCGTCCAGCGACTTCATCAGCGCCGCCCTGCGCTGGCAGGCCACCGATGATCTGACCTTCACCCTGGCCCACGATTACGGCGATCAACGCCCACAGAACTACTTCGGCACGCCACTGATCAACGGCCAGTTGAAGGACAGCCTGCGCAACAAGAACTACAACGTGCGCGACGACCAGCAGCACTACAACGATCAATGGACGCGTCTGACCAGCGACTGGCAGATCAACGATGCAGTCAGCGCCAGCAACGAGCTGTATTACCTCAAGGCCCAACGCCGCTGGCAGAACGCCGAGAACTACAACTTCGATATCGCAAGCCAACAGCTCAGCCGCAGTGGTTACTTCGGCATTGGCCACAAACAGGAACAGGTCGGCGACCGCCAGACCTTCACCTTCAAGCACTCGCTGTTCGGCCTCGACAGCCAGACCGTGACCGGCGTCGATTACAACCGCATCCGCTTTCAGCTCGACAGCAATTCGCCGTTCAACGATGTATTGCCGAGCGGCGAGCCGCTGGATCGGTATCACCCGCAGATTGGCTATTTCGAGAGCGCCGACCCCTATCGCGATCAGTTCGACAGCACCACCAGACAGATGTCGGTGTTCGCCGAAAACCGCACGCAACTGAGCGAGCGCTGGTCGCTGGTGACCGGTGTGCGCCGCGACTACGTGCACGTGGATCGCAACAACCTGGTCGACGGCAGCCAGAGCGACAAGACCCTGACCGGCAACAACTGGAAGGCCGGGCTGGTGTTCGCGCTGACGCAGGACACCTCGTTCTACGGCCAGGTCGCCACCAGCACCGACGGCGTCGGCGGCCTGATTTCCCTGAGCCCGAGCCAGCAGCAATATGACCTGTCCACCGCGCGGCAAACCGAGATCGGCCTGAAGCAGCTGTTCTGGGATCAGCGCGGCGAGTTCACGCTGGCGGCGTATCGCATCGTGAAGAAGAAGCTGCTGACTGACGACCCGGGCAACCCGACGCTCAAGCAACAGGTCGGCCAGCAATCGTCGAACGGCCTGGAAGCCAGCCTCGATCTGCAACTGCCGAACGCCTGGCAACTGCAGGCCAACGCCGCAATCGTGAAGGCCAAGTACGACGATTTCGAAGAAGTGATCGGCGGCGTGCCGGTGTCGCGTAATGGCAATCGCCCGGTGGACGTGCCACGTCGCACTGCCAATCTGTGGCTGAGCAAGGCGTTGACCGATGACCTGAAGGCCGGCGCCGGTGTGCGTTATGTCGATGCGCGCTACGCCGACATGGCCAACCGCAACGAGCTGCCGAGTTACACCGTGGTCGATGCGACGCTGTCGTGGAAAGCCCTGCGCAACACCACGCTGGGGTTGCAGGTGAACAATCTGTTTGACCGGACGTATGCACAAAGCCAATACAATGAGGGGCAGCAGTGGATTCTGGGTGAGCCTCGTTCGTTCTTTGTCACGGCTGACTACACCTTCTAGAACAGGAACGAAATGACCTCACTGTCCCTCACCGATCTCGCCTGGACACCCCTGGGCCACGGCCACTGCCATCACCAGTTCCAACTGCGTGACGCCTCGCTGCAAGTGGCCGCCGGTGAGTTCGTCGGGCTGATCGGGCCCAATGGCAGCGGCAAGACCAGCCTGTTGCGCTGCGCCTACCGCTTCAGCCAGCCGGAACGCGGCGAGGTCAAACTCGACCACCACAACGTCTGGAAACAATCTTCACGCTGGTGTGCGCAACGCATCGCCGTGGTGCTGCAGGAATTCCCCGACGCCTTCGGCCTGACGGTCGAAGAAGTGGTCGCCATGGGCCGCACGCCGCACAAGGGTCTGTTCGATGGCGACACACTGGAAGACCGCCAGCTCGCCACCCAGGCCCTCAAATCCGTGGGCCTCGACGGCTTCGAAGACCACGCGTTCGCCACCCTTTCCGGTGGTGAAAAACAGCGTGTGATTCTGGCCCGCGCCCTGACCCAGCAACCGCAACTGCTGATCCTCGACGAGCCGACCAACCACCTCGACCCACGCTATCAGCTGGAACTGCTGCAGCTGGTCAAGCGTTTGCAGATCGGCACGTTGGCGAGCATCCACGACCTGAACCTGGCTGCCGCGTTCTGCGACCGTTTGTATGTGATCAACCACGGTCGCATCGTCGCCAGCGGCACCCCGCAACAAGTCCTGACCGTCGAACTGCTGCGCGACGTGTTCGGCGTCGAAGCACTGATCGATTCCCACCCCCTCCACGGCTACCCGCGAATCACCTGGATAACCCGACCATGACTGTGCGCTCCCTGCTTTGCCTCGCTCTGTTGCTGGGCACCACTCAAGCCTTTGCCGAGGCCACGAAGTACCCGCTGACGATCCAGAGCTGCAACCGCGAAGTGACCTTCGAGCAAGCGCCGAAACACGCGGTCAGTCACGACATCAACATGACCCAGATGATGCTCGCCCTCGGCCTCAAGTCGAAGATGGCCGGTTACAGCGGCGTCAGTGGCTGGAAATCGGTAACGCCTGAAATGCAGAGCCTGCTCGACGGTCTGCCGGAACTGGCAGCCAAGTACCCGTCGGTGGAAACCCTGCTCAACGCCAACGTCGATTTCTTCTTCGCCGGTTGGGACTACGGCATGCGCGTGGGCGGCGATCTCACGCCGCAGACCCTGCAACCGCTGGGCATCAATGTGTATGAACTGACCGAGTCCTGCGCCTTCGTGATGAAGCGCCCGGCCGCCACGCTGGACGATACTTACAACGATCTGCGCAACCTCGGAAAGATTTTCGACGTGCAGGACCGCGCCAACGCGCTGATCGCCGACATGCAAAGTCAGGTCGCGGAAATCCGCAAAAACCTGCCCGCTGAAAAACCACGGGTGTTCCTGTACGACAGCGGCGAAGACCGCGCCATGACCTCCGGCCGCCTCGGCATGCCGCAGGCGCTGATCGACGCCGCCGGCGGGCGCAACGTGCTCGATGACGTCGAAGCGAGCTGGACCCGGGTCAACTGGGAAACCGTGGTCGAGCGCAATCCGCAGGTGATCGTGATCGTCGACTACAGCGAAATCACCGCCGAGCAGAAGATTGAATTCCTGCTGAAGAACAAGGCGCTGCAATCGGTGGACGCGATCAAGAACCAGCGCTTCATCGTCATCCCTTACGTGCAGGCCACGCCGGGGATCGACAACGTGTTGGCGGTTGAAACCCTGGCCAAAGGGTTCCACGGCGAATGATCGATCGTCGCTATGCGCTGCTGCTGATCGCCCTCGGTGCCGTGCTGCTGGTGTCGTGCGTGGTGTCGCTGGGCTTCGGCCCGGCGCGGGTGCCGGTGGACGTGGTGTGGCGGATTCTGCAGCACAAACTGTTCGGCCTCGGCGTGTCGGACTGGAGCGCCGGCCAGGAGCACATCGTCTGGCTGATCCGCGTGCCGCGCATGTTGCTCGGTGCATTGGTCGGCGCCGGGCTGGCGTTGATCGGTGCGGTACTGCAAGCGGTGACGCGCAATCCGCTGGCCGATCCGCACCTGCTCGGCGTCACCTCCGGCGCCACGCTCGGTGCAGTAATCGTGGTGCTGCACGTCGGTGAAATCGTCGGCCTGCTGACCTTGCCGATCGCCGCATTCATCGGCGCATTGTTGAGCATGTTTCTGGTGCTGGGCATCGCCAACCGTCAGGGGCGGCTGGACAGTGATCGTCTGCTGCTGTGCGGCGTGGCCGTGTCGTTCGTGATGATGGCGATCGCCAACCTGCTGCTGTTCATGGGCGATCACCGGGCAAGTTCAGCGGTGATGTTCTGGATGCTCGGCGGACTCGGTCTGGCGCGCTGGGAATTGTTGGCGGTGCCGGCGCTCAGCGTGTTGCTCGGACTGATTCTGCTGATCGGCATGGCCCGTCCGCTGAACGCCTTGATGGCCGGCGAACAGACCGCCGTCACCCTCGGCCTGAATGCCCGGGCGGTGCGTCTGCGGGTGTTCGTGATTGCTTCGTTGATGACCGGGGTACTGGTGTCGATCAGTGGTTCCATCGGCTTTGTCGGGCTGATGGTGCCGCACATTGCCCGGCGTTTGATCGGTGCAGAGCACCGGCGTCTGCTGCCGGTGTGCGTGTTGCTCGGCAGCGTATTCCTCGTCTGGGTCGACGTCGCCGCACGCACGCTGATTGCTCCCGAAGACCTGCCCATCGGCGTCGCCACCGCGGCCCTCGGCGGGCTGTTCTTCATCGGCCTGATGCGCCGTCGCTGACTCCTCGGGGCGCGCCCCATTCTGGCGCACCCCGCTGCACCTTTGCATGCAACACGTCCTCCGATGGTGCGCGGACTTTGCGCGCAACCGCTCTAAACCGACATTTCCCTGCTCAAACACGACCGGGCACAGCCCTTGCAAAACACCCTTCAGTCGTTCGCATCTGCCAACCATAAAAAACTTTAACGTTCATGGAGATCGCACAATGAAGCGTCGCAGTTTGATCAAGGCTTTCACACTCACGGCATCGATTGCCGCGATGGGCATGACCTGGACGGTACAGGCCGCCGAGACCATCAAGGTCGGAATTCTGCATTCGTTGTCCGGCACCATGGCGATCTCCGAAACATCGCTCAAGGACATGGCGTTGATGACCATCGACGAGATCAACGCCAAGGGCGGCGTGAACGGCAAGATGCTTGAACCGGTGGTGGTCGACCCGGCGTCGAACTGGCCGCTGTTCGCAGAGAAGGGCCGGCAGTTGCTGACCCAGGACAAGGTCGCGGTGGTGTTCGGCTGCTGGACTTCGGTGTCGCGCAAATCGGTGCTGCCGGTGTTCGAAGAACTCAACGGCCTGCTGTTCTACCCGGTGCAATATGAAGGCGAAGAGATGTCGCCGAACGTGTTCTACACCGGCGCCGCGCCGAACCAGCAAGCGATCCCGGCGGTTGAATACCTGATGAGCGAAGAAGGTGGCGGCGCCAAGCGCTACTTCCTGCTCGGCACCGACTACGTCTACCCGCGCACCACCAACAAGATCCTGCGTTCGTTCCTGCATTCCAAAGGCGTCGCGGATAAAGACATCGAAGAGGTCTACACCCCGTTCGGCCACAGCGACTATCAAACCATCGTCGCCAACATCAAAAAATTCTCGGCCGGCGGCAAGACCGCTGTGATCTCCACCGTGAATGGCGACTCCAACGTGCCGTTCTACAAAGAGCTGGCCAACCAGGGCCTGAAGGCGACCGACGTACCGGTGGTGGCGTTCTCGGTGGGTGAAGAAGAACTGCGCGGCATCGATACCAAGCCGCTGGTGGGCAACCTCGCGGCGTGGAACTACTTCGAGTCGGTGGAGAACCCGGTGAACAAGAAATTCGTCGCCGACTGGAAAGCCTACGCGAAGAAACACAACCTGCCGGGCGCCGACAAAGCGGTGACCAACGACCCGATGGAAGCCACCTACGTCGGTATCCACATGTGGGCGCAGGCAGCGGAGAAAGCCAAATCCACCGACGTCGACAAGGTCCGCGAAGCCCTAGGCGGCCAGACCTTCGCTGCGCCGTCCGGCTACACCCTGACCATGGACAAGACCAACCACCACCTGCACAAACCGGTGATGATCGGCGAGATCCAGGCCGACGGTCAGTTCAACGTGGTGTGGCAGACCGAGGGGCCGATTCGGGCACAGCCTTGGAGCCCTTTCATTCCGGGTAATGACAAGAAGCCGGATTATGCGGTGAAGAGCAACTGAGGCGGGTTCAGACCTTGAGGCGGACTTGAGACCTTCCCCCTCACCCCAGCCCTCTCCCTCAGGGAGAGGGGGAAAGGGAGCAGATCTCCATCGTTTTCAAAGCCTGAGTTCGACTCTGTTTTTTCAGGTCGATGCTTGATGAACAGACAACTCGGTCAGTCCCCTCTCCCTCCGGGAGAGGGCTAGGGTGAGGGCTGGATTTCGCAGTCGGACACCGCTCCATCGGCCACCGCAACACAGGAAGCACCACCCATGCCCACTGCCTTTTACCGCGTCATCCTGGCCCTCTTGCTCCTGCTGCCCATGATGACCCATGCCAGCGACGCCGAAGACTTCGTCGCCGCCAACCCGACGCAACAGGCCAAACTGCTGGAAGCCTGGGCCGCGCAGCCCGATCCGGCGCGTGTCGAACTGATCAACGCCCTGCAACAAGGCGAGCTGACCGTCGACGGCCAACCCAAAACCCTGCGCCTGAACAACCGCCTGCGGGGTCTGATCGACACCGCACTGGCCAGCCACCAATTGCTCGCCGCCGACGCCAAAACCCGTCTGAGCGCTGCACAGCAATTGCAGAAAAGCGCCAAACCGGCGCAGCTGAAATTCCTCGACCAGCAACTGGCTGGCGAACAAGATGAAAACGTCCACGCCGCCCTGAGCCTGGCGCTGGCCAACCTGCAACTGGTCGACACTGACCCGGCGGTGCGCCTCGCGGCCGTGCGTCTGCTCGGTGAAACCGGCGACCCATTGGCTCGCACCCGACTTGAAGGCCTGCTCGAACCCGGCGTCGAAGCCGACGCCAACGTGCGCACCGCTGCTGAAACCAGCCTCGCCCAGGTCAAACGCAAATTGCTGGTTGGCGAACTGCTCGGTCAGGCGTTCAGCGGCATGTCCCTCGGTTCGATTCTGTTGCTCGCAGCCCTGGGGCTGGCGATCACTTTCGGCCTGCTCGGCGTGATCAACATGGCCCACGGCGAAATGCTGATGCTCGGCGCCTACTCGACCTACGTCGTGCAGTTGATGTTCCAGCGCTACGCCCCGCAGGCCATCGAGTTCTATCCGCTGATCGCGCTGCCGGTGGCGTTCTTCGTCACGGCCGCCATCGGCATGGCCCTGGAGCGCACGGTGATTCGTCACCTCTACGGTCGGCCACTGGAAACCCTGCTCGCCACCTGGGGCATCAGCCTGATGCTGATTCAGCTGGTGCGTCTGGTGTTCGGTGCGCAGAACGTTGAAGTGGCGAACCCCGCGTGGCTGTCCGGCGGGATTCAGGTGTTGCCGAATCTGGTGCTGCCGTACAACCGCATCGTGATCATCGCCTTTGCGTTGTTCGTGGTGGTGCTGACCTGGCTGCTGTTGAACAAGACCCGCCTCGGCCTGAACGTGCGCGCCGTTACCCAGAACCGCAACATGGCAGCCTGCTGCGGCGTGCCGACCGGACGCGTCGACATGCTCGCCTTTGGCCTCGGCTCGGGCATCGCCGGGCTCGGCGGCGTGGCCCTGAGTCAGATCGGCAACGTCGGCCCGGACCTGGGTCAGAGCTACATCATCGACTCGTTCCTGGTGGTGGTGCTCGGCGGTGTCGGCCAACTGGCCGGCAGCGTGTTCGCCGCGTTCGGCCTGGGCATCGCCAACAAGATTCTCGAACCGCAGATCGGTGCGGTGCTCGGCAAGATCCTGATCCTCGCGCTGATCATTCTGTTCATCCAGAAACGTCCGCAAGGCCTCTTCGCACTGAAAGGACGGGTGATCGACTGATGAACCAGCCTCTACTTGTCACGGCCACACAAAAGGCCGGTCCGAAAGTCACCCTCGCTGTCGGCGCGGTGGTTCTCGCCTTGCTGATCGCCCTGCCGCTGCTGTCGCTGTTGCCGGTGGACAATGCGCTGCACGTTTCCGCTTACACCCTGACGCTGGTCGGCAAGATTCTCTGCTACGCCATCGTCGCCCTGGCGCTGGATCTGGTCTGGGGTTACGCCGGTCTCCTGTCGTTGGGCCACGGTCTGTTCTTCGCCCTCGGCGGTTATGCGATGGGCATGTACCTGATGCGTCAGGCCGCCGGTGATGGTCTGCCGGCGTTCATGACCTTCCTGTCGTGGACCGAGTTGCCGTGGTACTGGAGCGGCACCGGCAGCTTCCTCTGGGCGATGTGCCTGGTGGTGCTGGCGCCGGGGTTGCTGGCGCTGGTGTTCGGTTTCTTCGCGTTCCGCTCGCGGATCAAGGGTGTGTATTTCTCGATCATGACCCAGGCCCTGACCTTCGCCGGCATGCTGCTGTTTTTCCGCAACGAGACCGGCTTCGGCGGCAACAACGGCTTCACCAATTTCCGCACGATCCTCGGTTTCGGCATCACCGAACCCGGCACTCGTGCGGTGCTGTTTCTGGCGACGGTGCTGTTGCTGGTGGCGAGCCTGTTCATCGGTTGGCGACTGGCCCGCAGCAAGTTCGGCCGGGTGCTGACGGCGTTGCGCGATGCGGAAAACCGTTTGATGTTCTGCGGTTACGACCCGCGCGGCTTCAAGCTGTTCGTCTGGGTGTTGAGCGCGGTGTTGTGTGGTCTGGCCGGTGCGCTGTACGTGCCGCAGGTGGGGATCATCAACCCCAGCGAAATGTCGCCGACCAACTCGATCGAAGCCGCCGTGTGGGTGGCCCTCGGCGGGCGCGGCACCCTGATCGGCCCGCTGCTCGGCGCCGGTGTGGTCAACGGCATGAAGAGCTGGTTCACCGTGGCCTTCCCCGAATACTGGCTGTTCTTCCTCGGCGCGCTGTTCATCGTCGTGACGTTGTACCTGCCCAAAGGCGTGATCGGTCTGCTGAAGAAACGAGGTGAATCATGAGAGTCACGGCGAGCGCTGAATTCATGCTGGAACCGGCCTTTTTCCCGGTGGAGCCCAACAAGGACGAAGGCACCAGCCGCGACTCGATCGGCCTCGGGCAACGCGTCGGTCCGGGCCTCGACACCCGTCACGGCACGATCCTGACCCTGGAAGACATCAGCGTCAGCTTCGACGGCTTCCGGGCGCTGAACAATCTGAACCTGTACATCGGCGTCGGCGAACTGCGCTGCATCATCGGCCCCAACGGCGCGGGCAAGACCACGCTGATGGACGTGATTACCGGCAAGACCCGCCCGAGCCATGGCAAGGCGTGGTTCGGCGAAACCCTCGACCTGACGCAGATGAGCGAAGTGCAGATCGCCCAGGCCGGCATCGGTCGCAAGTTCCAGAAACCCACAGTGTTCGAAGCGTTGAGCGTGTTCGAGAACCTGGAGCTGGCGCAGAAAACCGACAAGTCGGTGTGGGCCAGTCTGCGGGCGCGGTTGAGCGGCGAGCAGAAAGACCGGATCAGCGAAGTGCTCGACACCATTCGCCTGACCACCTCGGTCAATCGCCCGGCGGGGTTGCTGTCCCACGGGCAGAAACAGTTTCTGGAAATCGGCATGTTGCTGATGCAGGACCCGCAATTGCTGTTGCTCGATGAACCGGTGGCGGGCATGACCGACGCCGAAACCGAGTTCACCGCCGAGCTGTTCAAGTCGCTCGCCGGCAAACATTCGCTGATGGTGGTGGAACACGACATGGGCTTCGTCGGCTCGATTGCCGACCACGTCACCGTGTTGCATCAGGGTAGCGTGCTGGCCGAGGGGTCGCTGGAACAGGTGCAGGACAACGAGCGCGTGATCGAGGTTTACCTCGGCCGCTGAAACTGCAAACACCTTTCCAATGCGGGGATTTGAGGAGATCTGGAAATGCTGCAAGTCGACAAGCTGCACCAGTATTACGGCGGAAGCCACATCCTGCGTGGCCTGAGCTTTGACGTGAAGGTCGGCGAAGTGACCTGCCTGCTCGGCCGTAACGGCGTGGGCAAGACCACGCTGCTCAAATGCCTGATGGGCCTGTTGCCGGCCAAGGAAGGCGCGGTGAACTGGGAAGGCCAACCGATCACCACGTTCAAGCCGCATCAACGGGTACACGCCGGGATCGCCTACGTGCCGCAGGGCCGGGAGATTTTCGGCCGGCTGACCGTGGAAGAGAACCTGCTGATGGGCCTGTCGCGTTTTCCCGGCAGCCAGGCCAAAGAGGTTCCGGCGTTCATCTACGAGCTGTTTCCGGTGCTGCTGCAAATGAAACAGCGGCGCGGTGGTGACTTGTCCGGCGGTCAGCAGCAACAACTCGCCATCGGCCGCGCACTGGCCAGCCGTCCACGACTGCTGATCCTCGACGAGCCCACCGAAGGCATCCAGCCGTCGGTGATCAAGGAAATCGGCGCGGTGATCAAGAAGCTCGCCGCCCGTGGCGACATGGCGATTCTGCTGGTGGAGCAGTTCTACGATTTCGCCGCCGAGCTGGCCGATCAGTACCTGGTGATGTCCCGGGGCGAGATCGTGCAGCAGGGCCGTGGAGAAAATATGGAAGCCGAAGGTGTGCGCGGGCTGGTGACTATTTAAGGTTACGGTCTAATCTGTAGCGTCCTAACGATAATCAGAAAACATGAACTTACCTGTTGCGACTGCCCTGTTTACCCCGAGCTGGCACGCCGAGCTTGAGCTGGCCTACGCCCGCTTCGGCGATTGCACGCGGCCGACCCGCCGCCGGCACCTCGGCCCGTTGCGGGTGCAAAAGCACCTGTACGCCGAAGGGCCCGAGGTCTGCCAGCACATTATCGTCCACCCGCCGGGCGGGATTGCCGGCGGTGACCGGCTCGACATCAGCGCCCGCGTCGAACAGGGCGCCTGGGCACAGATCACCAGCCCCGGCGCGGCCAAGTGGTATCGCGCGGCGGGGCCCGCTTATCAGTCGCTCAACCTGCATGTCGCTGATGGCGCGACACTGGAATGGCTGCCCCAGGAAACCATCGTCTACAGCGCCGCCCAGGCTGAACTCACGACCGCGATCGACCTTGAAGGCGATGCGCGGCTGTTTTACTGGGACGTGGTGGCGCTCGGTCGTCCGGCCAGTGGCGAGCGTTTCGACCTCGGGCATTTCCAGGCGCATCTGGATATTCGCCGTGATGGCCGGTTGTTGTGGCATGAGCGTCAGCGCATCGTCGGTGATGACGGCTTGCTGGATTCGCCGATCGGGCTGGATGGCAATCCGGTGTTTGCGACGTTGCTGGTCACCGGTGAAGTCGACGCTGAATTGCTGGAGCGCTGCCGCTCGCTGGAGCACGAAGTGCGCGGGGATCTGACGCAATTGCCCGGTCTTTTGGTCGCCCGTTGCCTGGCCAGTGAAGCGTTGCTGGCGCGGGCGTGGCTGATCGATCTGTGGCGATTGCTCAGGCCTGCGCTGCTTGGCCGTGAAGCCTTGCCTCCCCGAATCTGGAACACCTGATTTTCTTCAACTGCCGACAATGGATTTCAAACGATGGACCTGACCCCACGCGAAAAAGACAAGCTGCTGATCTTCACCGCCGGCCTCGTGGCCGAACGGCGACTGGCCCGTGGCGTGAAGCTCAACTACCCGGAAGCCATGGCCTACATCTCGGCGGCGCTGCTCGAAGGTGCACGTGACGGCCAGACCGTGGCCGAGCTGATGCACTACGGCACCACCCTGCTGACCCGCGATCAGGTGATGGAAGGCATCCCGGAAATGATCCCGGAGATCCAGGTCGAAGCGACGTTTCCCGACGGCACCAAACTGGTCACCGTCCACCAACCGATCGTCTGAGGCCGCGCCATGACTTACACCATCCGCGATGCACTGCACGCCGACCTGCCGGCGATCCGCGACATTTACAACGACGCCGTGCTCAACACCACGGCGATCTGGAATGAATCCGCCGTCGACCTCGGCAACCGTCAGGCGTGGTTCAGCGCGCGCCAGGCCCAGGGGTATCCGATCCTGGTGATCGTCGACGCCGACAACACCACCTTCGGCTACGCTTCGTTCGGTGACTGGCGGCCGTTCGACGGTTTCCGCCACACCGTCGAGCACTCGGTCTACGTGCGCAGCGACCAGCGCGGCAACGGCCTCGGCCCGCAACTGATGACCGCGCTGATCGAACGCGCGAAAACCTGTGGCAAGCACGTCATGGTCGCCGCCATCGAAAGCGGCAACGCGGCGTCGATCCGCCTGCACGAGCGTGCCGGTTTCATCACCACCGGGCAGATGCCGCAAGTCGGCACCAAGTTCGGCCGCTGGCTCGACCTGACCTTCATGCAACTGACCCTCAATCCTGGCGCGGAGCCACCGCCCGCCAACAAGGAGTGACACCGATGAACCCCGCCCAACTGCGACGCGTCAATGCTGAAAGTTTTGCGCACTATCGTCAGGGCCTGATCGACCTGCTGCTCGACGCCGTGGGGTATGGCGCCAGCGTCGGCTTCATGGCCGACCTCGATGCCGCGCAGGCCCGTGCCTATTTCGATGAAGTGCAGGACAACCTGAACAAGGGCAGCGTCTTGCTGTGGGTGGTGGTCAAGGACGAACAGGTGCAGGCCAGCGTCCAGTTGAGCCTGTGCCAGAAAGCCAACGGCCTGAACCGTGCCGAGGTGCAGAAATTGCTGGTGCGCGAACACGCCCGGCGGCGCGGCCTCGGTCAGCAATTGATGGAAGCGCTGGAGCTGACGGCCCGCCAGTACAAGCGCGGCATGCTCTACCTCGACACCGAGGCCGGCTCCCCTGCCGAAGATTTCTACAAGGCCCTGGGTTACACCCGCGCCGGGGAAATCCCCGACTACGCCTGCGACCCGAGTGGCACCTATCGCCCGACGGCCCTCTATTACAAAGTCCTGCAAGGAGCGAACTGATGATTCCCGGCGAATACCGGATCCAGCCCGGCGACATCGAACTCAACGTCGGTCGCCGCACCGTCAGCCTGAAGGTGGCGAACAGCGGAGACCGGCCGATCCAGGTCGGCTCGCACTACCATTTTTTCGAAACCAACGACGCCCTGACCTTCGACCGCGCCGCCAGTCGCGGCATGCGCCTGAACATCCCGGCAGGCACCGCCGTGCGCTTCGAACCGGGCCAGAGCCGCGAGGTGGAACTGGTGGATTACGCCGGTCACCGGCGGGTGTTCGGGTTTGCCGGACGGGTCATGGGTGACCTCTGAATTTTGCGGTGCCTCTATCGCGAGCAGGCTCGCTCCCACATTAAACCGAGTTCCTCCAGCTGGAGTCCGCCCCCCTGTGGGAGCGAGCCTGCTCGCGAAAGTGAGCGCAGCGAACGATCTCAAAACCAATTGAATTCCAAGGCGAACACATGAAGATCTCGCGTCAAGCCTACGCCGACATGTTCGGCCCCACCGTCGGCGACAAGGTGCGCCTGGCCGACACCGAGCTGTGGATCGAGGTCGAACAGGACTTCACCACCTACGGCGAAGAAGTGAAATTCGGCGGCGGCAAAGTGATCCGCGACGGTCAGGGCCAGAGCCAGTTGCTGGCGGCCGAGGTGGTCGACACCGTCATCACCAACGCGCTGATCATCGACCACTGGGGCATCGTCAAGGCTGACGTCGGCCTCAAGGACGGGCGCATCGCCGCCATCGGCAAGGCCGGCAACCCGGACGTGCAGCCCGGCGTGACCATCGCCATCGGCGCCAGCAGCGAAGTGATCGCCGGCGAAGGCATGATCCTCACCGCCGGCGGCATCGACACCCACATCCACTTCATCTGCCCGCAACAGATCGAAGAAGCGCTGATGAGCGGCGTCACCACCATGATCGGCGGCGGCACCGGCCCGGCCACCGGTACCAACGCCACCACTTGCACTTCGGGGCCGTGGCATCTGGCGCGGATGCTCCAAGCCGCCGATGCGTTCCCGATGAACATCGGCCTCACCGGCAAGGGCAACGCCAGCCTGCCAGAGCCATTGATCGAACAGGTCAAGGCCGGCGCCATCGGCCTCAAGTTGCACGAAGACTGGGGCACCACCCCGGCGAGCATCGACAACTGCCTGAGCGTCGCCGACCAGTACGACGTGCAGGTGGCGATCCACACCGACACCCTCAACGAGTCCGGTTTCGTCGAAACCACCCTCGGTGCGTTCAAGGGCCGCACCATCCACACCTATCACACCGAAGGTGCCGGTGGCGGCCATGCGCCGGACATCATCAAGGCCTGTGGTTTCGCCAACGTGCTGCCGAGTTCGACCAACCCGACCCGGCCGTTTACCCGCAACACCATCGACGAACACCTCGACATGCTGATGGTCTGCCACCACCTCGACCCGAGCATTGCCGAAGACGTGGCGTTCGCCGAAAGCCGTATCCGCCGCGAAACGATTGCCGCCGAAGACATCCTCCACGACCTCGGCGCGTTCTCGATGATCAGCTCCGACAGCCAGGCCATGGGCCGCGTCGGCGAAGTCATCACGCGCACCTGGCAGACCGCCGACAAGATGAAAAAACAGCGTGGCCCGCTGCCGCAGGATGGCGAAGGCAACGACAACTTCCGCGCCAAACGCTACATCGCCAAGTACACGATCAACCCGGCGATCACCCACGGCATCAGCCATGAAGTGGGTTCGGTGGAAGTCGGCAAGTGGGCGGATCTGGTGCTCTGGCGCCCGGCCTTTTTCGGCGTGAAGCCGACGCTGATCCTCAAGGGCGGCGCCATCGCCGCGAGCCTGATGGGCGACGCCAACGCCTCGATCCCGACCCCGCAACCGGTGCATTACCGTCCGATGTTTGCCAGTTACGGTGGCTCGCTGCACGCCACCAGCCTGACCTTCATCAGCCAGGCAGCACAGGAATCGGGACTGCCCGAAGCGTTGGGCCTGAAGAAGAAAATCGCCGTGGTCAAAGGTTGTCGCGACGTGCAGAAAACCGACTTGATCCACAACGATTACCTGCCGACTATCGACGTCGATCCGCAGACCTATCAGGTCAAGGCTGACGGTGTTCTGCTCTGGTGCGAGCCCGCGGAAACCCTGCCGATGGCGCAGCGTTATTTTCTGTTCTGAAGAACAACCCCGGTCGCCCGGGGCTGTCTCTGGCTAGCGAGCAGAGGTGTCCACCAAGTCCCGCGAGGTGCGTGGGTGAGCACCATCGGTTTCGACCGGTGCGAGCTCACCCGTTTCCAGCCGGGATAACTCAATCAGTTTCAGATTGCGCTTCAGTTCCCGCTCGATCTCGAGCATCTGCACGGCCTCCTGATAATCCGCACTGTGCAGGTCGTCCTCGAACCGGCCCTCGATGTCCGACTGTTTCTCTCTCATACGCTGATCCAGATCGCTGAAGGCCTGAGGATATTTCTCCTCGAGGTACTGTACCCAGTAATCGCGGCTGATCAGATCCTCATAGAACTGTGCGCTTTTTTCTGCGTTCACTACCGCGGCACGTGCAGCCGCCAGTTCTTCGCCCCGGATCGGCCGGGCAAACCGCATGTGGCTGGGTTGCCCCGGCAGACGCAGACCGTCTTCCCAGCCGGAGGTCAGAGCAATTCGATACTGCAGGCGTACTTCAGCCGGATCCGCGTGGCGCCCCATGCTGCGGGTGGCGAGTTTTTCCACTTCGCCCAGGCGGAACAATTGCCGCGACAAGTCGAGCAAGGCGCGCCCCTTGTTCGCAAGACCGGGCTGCAAATGGCGCAAGGCGTTGTACTCGAACACCTTGACCTCGATTTCACTCAACGCCAGGGTTCGCCCGTCGACGCAGGTCGTGTGCGTGGTGGCCATGGAAAACAGCGTGTCACGCAGCTCCTGGCTGCCATCGGCGGCTTCGACGATTTCCCAGACCCGACGGGTCAGGTCGGCGCGAAATACGCGGAATTCTTCGGTGTCCGGCATCCGCGACAGCAGGTGAAAGAACGCCGCGTTGTCGGGTTCGGCAGCCAGTCGCTGCCACATCGCCCGATAGCGTGCAGAGTCCTCCTCGGGCAAGTTTTCAATCCACGGTGTCACTTGCTGCTCAAGGACCGTTTCGGGGAGTGCCGGAATAACCTCGTCGGGTTCACTTTCGACCTCCAGGTCTTCGGCATCACTTTCGGTGGTGCTGTACATGTCATGGATCATCCGGTCGATGTCGGCATACGTCAGACCCAGCAGGTCGCGCCGGCCATGGGCATCGGCGTATTCACGCAGTCTCAGCAGACTCTGCTGCGATATTTCGTAGTTCTCCGCCAGATTGCTGCCGGCCAGTAACGCCGTATGGCTGCCGTCAAACAGCTCGGGGGGGATCGATGCAATTTCATTGTTGCTCAAGTCAATCGCCTGCAAGCGTGGGGCCTGCAATGCGCCCTCCGGCCAGGCAGTCAGCAGGTTATCGCGCAGATCCAGCCGCACCAGCTGCCCGAAACCCGTGACGTTGAACGAACGCAGGCTGTTATGGCTGAGGTCCAGCCACTGCAACTGCGTCAGCCTCTGCAGCGCTTGCCCCGTAGCTGCGGAATCCGCAAGACCGGTAAGCGACAGCTCCAGCCGCTCGAGCCGATGCATTTGTGCCACCGGTTCGGGCACTGCAGGCAAGTGATTGCCGCTGAGGTTGAGCCGACGTACCTGCATGAACGCCCTGAGGAAACCACTGGAGCCTTGTGAAGTGAGCTTGACGCCCCCCAGGTTCAAGCTACTCACTGCCGCAAACGTCGTACCCGGCTCCGGCAGGTTGCCCACCTGCAGACCGTTGAGATCCAGTTCTCGATCCGGGACGCCATTCCAGTCGACGGTGCCTTCGCGCCAGCACTCCATGATGCGCTGCGCGGCGAGCTGACGGGTGCGCGATGACACGACCCAATCCATGCCCCGGGTTTCATGGGTGAACAGCCAATCGTTCAGACGCCGCGTCAGGGACTCGAAGTCGCGGTCCCACGCGTCGATTTGCGCGCCGATCTGCACCTCGGTCAGGCCCGCGTCCTGCATCCGCTCGATGGCCTGTTGCGCCCGAGCGTTGTCGTATTGCGGGCGCAGACGCCGGACTCGGGCGATCCAGCCCGCCGGTCCCTCGCCTGCCAGCGGCGGCGGTAACGGCAGCAGTCGTCGGGCGATCACTGAGCCACTTTCGATGGGCGGGGTTCGATGGCGCGGTTCTTCCAGCGCAAAACGCTGCAACGATCCGGGCAACAGACCTCTGGCTGTTTCGATGCGCTGGCGCGCTGTGAGCAGCGACGCTTTGGCCTGTGCAGTCAGCGGCGTACCGCTCAGGCTGGTATCGAGCAACAACGCGTCACGCGCCAGCAACGCGCCCGGCAGCGAGGTCAACCGGCTGTCACTCAGGTCCAGCCAGGTCAGTTCCGGCAGCTGCTCCGCACCCGTCGGCCATTCACGCAGGGCCGTTGCGCTGAGGTCCAGCGACTTCAGGCGATTCATTCCGCGCACATCGATACTGCTCAATGGGTTGTCATGCAGATTGAGCGTTTCAAGCGCCGGCAGATCCGCTGACTCCAGCGGCAGCGCAGACAAACCGCAATGGCTCAGGTCCAGTGTATCGACACCGCTGAAGGTACGAAGAAAACCACGCAGCTGTTCGAGCGGAACCTGCAGCCCTGCCAGATGCAGGCTTCTGACGTGGGTGAAGCCCTCGGCGGACAAGCTCGGAAGGCTGTCCATCGGCGAGCCGAGAATAGCCAGCACCGAGGCATCGTTGGGCGGGCTGACATAGAGGTTGTAGAACAGGCTTTCGGTACGTGCGCCATAGCGCTGGAACAACCCGCTGCGCCAACTGCTTCGCAACGCTTCGGCCACCGCCGAGCGTGCTGCACCGCCATTGAATACCGTCGGATCGGAACCGACCCATTCCTGAAGCCGGTTCAGTTCACTGAACTGCTCACTCAAGGTTTCGATCGCGGCAAAACGACTGCCGACGTCCGTCCACTGGGCCTTGAACCCCGGGCTCAAGACATCGAACAGGTTCGCTTCCATGTCGACAAAACGCTTGAGTTCACCGCGACAATAATCCGCAACCATTTCGTCCAGATCGAGCAGATGCCGAGGTTGACTGCGGACAAACTCATAGATCGGCTTGAACACCCGACGCGGAAATTTCGACCAGTCCAGTGACAGGCCGGACAACAATCGCTGATGGCCTTCATAGATTTCCACCGGCAGAGTATTGATCGCGGTCGCTCGCAGATTCAGACGCTCGAGTCGCGGCAAATCCAGAACGCCCTGCGGCCACTGGTACATCTGCGGACTGACGACTTCGAGCCTGCGCAATTGGCGCATGCCAGCGACGTCGAGCGTCATGGGCACCACCGGATTCACCCCGCCGGCGGTACAGTGCAGTTCCAGCTCTTCCAGCCGGGTCAGCACACGCAGACGTGACGCCACCTGGCCGGTGATCGGCGTGGAGAGTTTCAGGCGGGTCATGTGTCGCAGCGTCTTCAATGTCGCGAGCACTTTGTCGAACTCCGCCACGCTTGCGCTCAGGGCCAGTTTCTCGACATTGGGAAACGCGGCAAGCGTATCGCCGACCACCGGGGTGTGCAGCGTCAGTTCGCGAACGTGGGCAAAGTCCGCCGGCAATGAGGGCAGCGGCACGTCACTTATGAGTGTCAGGCGGGCCGCTTGCCGATGGTGCTCGGCCAACGGTGCATTGCGCCAGCAGTCCTTGATGCTTTGCACCACGCTGACTGACTCGCCACGGGGAGCGCGCAGGGGCAGGCTCTGCGACACCAGCCATTGATCGAGTGTCGTTTCCAGCCTCTGCCACTCGCTCAACCGGTTGTTGAGCAAATGAAAAATCTGTTGATCGCTCCTGCCCAACCGCCACTGCTCAAGAATAAAGCCTCGGGCCTGGGCGTCATTCAATCCCCGGTAAACGTTCTGCACGTGAACGGTCAACGCCGGGCTCGGCCCCGGCCCGTCACCACTGGCGGGATAGCCGAGCACGCCGGGCGCGATGCGTTGCGGCGGTTTGAACCATGGTTTTTCGGCGGTGCCTTCCCGCAGAATCCGGGCCGACTGGCCGCGTTCGGCGAGCGCCCGTTCGATGATCGTGCGCTGCAGATCATTGCTCTGCCAGACATTCGGCAGGCCCAGCCCATGACGAGCCTCATCGGGTAAGGCATGCATCAACGAAGCGTAAAAATTGTCGCCTTTGTGCGGAATGCTGTTGAGCGGTTCATCGCGCTCATTGACAGCCTGATAGGCATCCCCGTACTTGACGAGGTACTTGCGCGTCGAGGCGGTTTCGCTGCCGATGGCGTCCAGCATCGGCCCGTCGATGCTGCCCTCGCGGATTTCCAGACGCACGTCATTGGACCAGCCTGGCAGTCGTCCCAATGTCTGCAATGCGAGATGGCGGCTGTCGGCAGATGCCATGGTTTCACTGCGCAACCCGGCCATAGCTCGGGTCAGGCGACCCGTCTGGCCATACCAGCGACCGAGTTCCTGCAAATGCAACGGGACCTTCGCCGTACTGTCCAGCCTCGCCAGTTCTCCGGCATTCGCCTGACTCAGGACGGCGCTGGCCGCTCGCTCGGTCAGGCCGGGGACGATCCGTTGCAGCTTCGCCGTCCGGGGATCCACGGGGGCAGTACCTTTGAGCAGGCTGTCGAACAGCGCCGACTGCTGCGCGCTGGCAAAATCGGCCATCTGTGCGGCGAGCTCCCGGGGCCGTGCAGCCCGAACGCGCGCCGGCTCGCCACCCAACAGACGAACCGTCTCGGCTTCATCCAGTGCCGCGAGAATGCGCGCAGGCAATGCACCGCCAAGTACATCGTCCCGACTGATGCGGATCGGCGCCTTGCCCCCGCGCTTCACCCCGTAGCCGCGCGCGGTGCCCGACAGATCGGCCGCATCGTAGACCTTCAACTGCCGCCCCCACGGCCAGCGTGGCATGTCGGGCAGCAGTGGCAGCACCTGCAGATATCGATCGTCAATGGCCTGTCGGCCTGCAATCTGCTCGACGATCAGCCCGGCATCCCGCTCGGTGTTGAGCAGACGCATGGCATCCGCCAGCTCCGGAGGGGGCAAGGCATTGTCCAGATGCATCCTGCGCAAGGCGTCATCGCTGACACCGGCCATATCGGCAAGGGTCAGCAGCTGCTCGTCAGTGAACGCATCGGTGCTGTAGCCGATGCGCCGCAAGAGTGTCAGCCGGTCCCAGTTCTGCGCACGCTCGAGCGTATGTCGCCAGGCGCCGGCGCCATTGTGTGTCAGCAGCGGTTGATAAGCCTGTGGATCGTTTGGGTGATTGATTCGCCATGCCCTGAGCGACTCGTCATAAGTCTGCCGGTACGTCTTGCCTTCAAGCCGAATGTAGTGGTTTTGCCCGACCTCGTACTGCCCCAATGCATTCGGCACTGCACGCGAGTCCAGCGTGACCGGACTCGCGTAGTCACTCAGATCCGGCCTCCACAAGCGGGTCGTGCCATCGGGCATCTGCACCTGATGCAGGTTCTCGATGACCGGTGTCGGTCTGGCTGCGGTCAGCCGGGCGAACCCTTTCCCGGCACCCGCCATCAGAGCCACCAATGCGAGGTTTTGCGCGACATCGATCAGGTGTGCCTTTGCAGCCTTGCGATCCCCCTCACTCCACTCGATGGCGCCTTCAAAGGTTTCTTCGAGCAGTTGCCCTGCCATCACCACCATCATCACTTCGCCCAGCACCGGCACGAACATCGAAACGCCAGTCAGCACCAGCATGCCGATGTTCAGCAGCGAGGAGAGCTTTTCCGAGCGTACTCTGGCATCGACATCCGCCGTGGGCACGGCATGGCTGCGAGCATCGGTAATCAAGCGGTCGCGATGCTGTTCGAACAGGTAATTCCATAGATCGACGTTATCCGCCCAGATCCCGTGCCCCTTGCGGGAAAGGTCCACAGGATTCAGATACGGATCCGCATTCGGCACCTGCGCGACCGGTGACGCCGGCGGCAACTCGCGAATCCCGACAAGCGTCCCGCTGAGGGGATTGAAGGCCTTGAGAATCTCATTGAGCAGCGAACTGTAAGGCTCCAGTCTCTGTGCGAATGTCCGGTCGGGTGTGTCTTCGGTGAACTGACTGAAAAAGTGTGGTCGGTCCGCATAGGCGACAAACTGGCTGAAAAAGCGCTGGTAGGCATTCGGTTCTGCAGGATGAACCTGACTGGCGTCGCGAGCGGTGAAGCGCTGCTTGAACATCGCTTCGATTTCCCGACCCTTGTAGCGTTTGAGCGGGTGATAGGGATCGCCCGGGATATACAGCATCGAATCGTCGCTGTAGCGGTACTTCTCGCAGATCGTGAACATCACACAACCGGTCATGCGCCGCCCCATCAGGCCCAGATCGCAGAACCAGATCTGCCGCTTGCCCTGACGCGGCGCCAGTTCGCCATTGAGGACCGAGCGAATCGATGCATAGTCTTCGCGCCCGATGTCGCCTTTGACCAGGGCCAGTTCGGCTGCCGCACGCAGGGCGGTCTTGTGCGCGTCGATGAATGTGTCGCGCAATGCATCCTCGGCCGCCGCGTCTTTGGGGTGCAGGAAATCCTTGAGATACGCCTGATATTTCGCCCCGATGTCCAGCGTACGACACAGACCGATGAACTGTTCGACGGTCAAACGGGTACTCAACGGCTGCAGAATGCCTGGCTTCGAGGTTTCAACGCGAAATCCCGACGTTTGATGAAATTCTCCACGTTTACCTTCACGGGCTTCGAAGTTGTGCAATGCAGCTTGCAGCAGAGGCAGTTTCATGACTTCGAAAAAATCGATTTCGATGGCAAAAATCCCCATCTCCACCGGCTTGTTCAGTACCAGCCAGGTCTTGTTGACGTCCAGCGTCACATTGAAACGGTCCTTGAGGGCCTGGGTCAGCAATGGCGCGGCGAAGCGGTCGATGTCCTGGAAGGTCGACATGGCCTTGTCCAGGCGCGACCGGGCAGCGAGGCTGTGGGCCGCAGCGTCACCCACGGCCTTGCGTTGCTCGCGGGAAGCGCGCCTGTACCAGTCCGGCGGGGCGGAGTCGGCATTCTTCAAGGCCTCGCGCTGACGCAACGGTGCATTGACCAGCCACTGCGGGCTGGATTGCCGAAGAAAATCGGCGTGCAGACTCTGCGTCACGACCGGTTCCGGCGGCGGTGCGACGTTGTCCGGCGAAAGTGAATTGACGGGTGTGTCGGACATGGTTTCGCTCCTTGAAATGGAGCGAAAAGCAGACCATGGCGCACTGCTGTGGCTGCGGTACATAGGTATCGCGGCAGGGTAACTTGTCAGCGGGAATTGCTGGCTCGAACGGCGCTTTCATTCCCGCATAAAGGGGCTAATATTCGAACGCCCCGCCTTGAATTTCCAGGAACCCGGACATGCGTTTATCCGAATTCATCCGGCAACACGCGGATCACATCGTCGAGGAGTGGGAACAGTTCGCCAGGACCATCACCCCGGCGGCCGACACCATGGATCGGGCAGCGCTGCGCGATCATGCCCGGGCGATTCTGCTGGCCGCCGCGCGCGACATGGAAACCGCACAGACCGCCAGCGAGCAACTCGCCAAGGCCAAGGGCGAAGGCCCGGAGAAAACCCCGAGCCTGGACGAGGCCGGCGCCAGCCACGGTGAGTTGCGTCATACCGTGGGCTTCGACCTGGTGCAGATGACGTCGGAGTTCCGCCATTTGCGTGCCTGTGTGATCCGCCTCTGGGTCGGCAGTCTGGAGTCCCCGGACATGGCGTACTTTCAGGACATGATCCGCTTCAACGAAGCCATCGATGAAGCCCTCGCCGAATCGACGGCGGCCTACGCCGAACAGGTCAACCGTTCGCGGGACATCTTTCTCGCCATTCTTGGCCATGACCTGCGCGCACCGCTGCAGGCGGTGAGCATGTCCAACGAATTGCTGATGCGCAAAACCACGCTTGAGGGCGATGCGCTGACTTGCGCACTCAACATCAAGCACAGCGCCCGGCACATGGCGGCGATGGTCAGCGACCTGCTGGAACTGGTGCGCAGCCGCCTCGGCAGGAGCCTGCCCATCGAACCGGCGCCGATGGATCTGGCCGACACGACGCGGGCAGCGATCGCCGAAGCCTGCGCTGCCAATCCCGAGTGCGATCCGACGCTGAAGATCGAAGGGGACACTCGAGGCGTCTGGGATGCGGGACGGCTGGATCAGTTGCTGCAGAACCTGATCGGCAACGCCCTGCAACATGGTTCGAACCCGCGCGAAGTGATCGTGACCTTGCGTGGCGAGAACGACGCAGTGCATTTGTCGGTGCACAACTATGGCGAACCGATCCCGGATGAGGCGATCGGCACGATATTCGATCCGCTGGTACGCAGCGCCGATGAAGAACTCGGACAACCGTCCACCAGCCTTGGCCTTGGGCTGTTCATCGTCAAGGAGGTGGTGACCGCCCACGGCGGGACGATCGAGGTCAGCTCAAGCGAAACCGACGGAACGCTGTTCAGCGTGATGCTGCCAAGGAAGACCTGAAGCGGTCACTCGATCACCAGCCGCGCCAGACGCTGACGGAGCATACGGTTCTCGGCCCGCAGCTCCTGCACCTCTTCCAGCAGGTCCAGCGCCAGGGCGACGCCTTCCCATTCCAGCTCCAGGTCGCGCCGCAGCTTGGCGGCGCGCTTGGCCAGGACCAGTTCGTAGTCGGTGAAACGCCATTCCCGGGGCTGCGCGCCCTGAGGTTCGAGGATGCCGTGTTCGACGATTTCGATCACGTAGACGTCCGACAGATCGGCCGCCTCACAGAATTCTGCCATGTCCAGTTGAACGATCAGGGGGCTGCTCATGATGGGCTACTCCGTCGTCAGTATCAGAAGTTCTCTCGCGGATTGAAGGCGGCCTTCTTCGCCAGTTCCTGCCACAGTGCCTTGACGTCATCGCCGTTGGCTTTCGGCATCACGGCCTTGAGCTGGACAAACAGATAACCGCGCTCGCCGGCCTTGTTCTGCAGGCCGTGGCCCTTGGCGCGCATGCGCTGACCGTTCTGGCTGCCCGCCGGCACCTTCAGGTTGATCCTGCCGGTCAGGGTCGGCACGGCCACTTCGGTGCCCAGCGCCAGTTCCCACGGTGCCAGCGGCAAGGTGATGATCAGGTTTTCGCCTTCAACGTCGAATTTCGGGTGCGGTGCGAAACGGATGGTCAGGTACAGATCGCCATTGGCGCCGCCACCGATGCCCGGTGCGCCCTGGCCCTTGAGGCGGATGCGCTCGCCGTCGGTCACGCCCGCCGGGATCTTCACGTTCAGGCTCTTGCTGGTGTTGCTGATGTGCTGGCCGTTGGCGTTGTATTGCGGTACCTGGAAGCTGATCTTTTTCGATTCGTTCGACAGGGTTTCTTCCAGGAAAATCGGCAGTTCCAGTTCCACGTCTTGCCCTCGGCGCCCGGCGCTGCGAGATTGCCGGCCAGCGCCGCCACCGAAACCGGGACCGCGATTGCCGAAGATCGAACTGAAGAAGTCCGAGAAGTCACCGGTGTCGCCACCGCCGCCGCCAAAACCGCCACGGCTCTGCCAGCCCGGCGGGCCCTGGAACGGCTGACCGTGCTGGCCATAACGACGCAGTTCGTCGTATTCGGCGCGCTTGTCAGCGCTTTTCAGCGCTTCATAGGCTTCCGAGGCGTCCTTGAACTTGGCCTCGGCGTCCTTTTCCTTGCTGACATCGGGGTGGTATTTGCGCGCGAGCTTGCGATAGGCCGCCTTGATCGCCTTGTCGTCAGCCGTTGGCTCCACGCCGAGTATCTTGTAATAGTCTTTGAAGTCCATCGAAGGAGTCACCATCCGTTATCGATTTCGCGCCATCTTCAGCATGCGCCGATTTGCGCGTGCCGGGTTGACCGATCTCAAGTTTGTGACCGGGTGGCGCAGCAGAAGTTTATCGGCAGTGGACGGCGGTTCTTGCGACCACCGGTGTGTCTGCCGGCCCATGCCAGCAAGTTTGGGGCAAAGCGCCGACTTTCAAGCAAGCTTAGTCGCTAAATAGCAGATGACCGGCCTTCGAATCTGTCGCGCACTGACATACACTGCGCGGCCGTTTTTTTGACCGGAACCGAAAGACCATGAAAGACGCCTCTCCAGCCCGTGCCTGCGGCATCGACTTCGGCACGTCCAACTCCACCGTCGGCTGGCTGCGCCCCGGCGTGGAAACGATGATCGCGCTGGAAGACGACAAGATCACCCTGCCGTCGGTGGTCTTTTTCAACATCGAAGAGCGCCGCCCGGTGTACGGACGTCTGGCGTTGCACGAGTACCTGGAAGGCTACGAAGGCCGGCTGATGCGCTCGCTCAAGAGCCTGCTCGGTTCCAAGCTGATCAAGCACGACACCAGCGTCCTTGGCACCGCGATGCCGTTCAAGGACTTGCTCGGACTGTTCATCGGTCAGCTCAAGAGCCGCGCCGAAGCTGCCGCCGGTCGTGAGTTCGAGCAGGTTGTACTGGGCCGTCCGGTGTTCTTCGTCGACGACGATCCGCTGGCCGACCAGGAAGCCGAAGACACCCTGGTGGAAGTGGCACGCAAGCTCGGTTTCAAGGACGTGTCGTTCCAGTACGAACCGATTGCCGCGGCCTTCGACTACGAGTCGACCATCGAAAAGGAAGAGCTGGTACTGATCGTCGACATCGGCGGTGGTACCTCGGACTTCTCGCTGGTGCGCCTGTCGCCCGAGCGTCGGGGGATGGACAACCGTCACGACGATATCCTCGCCACCGGCGGCGTACACATCGGCGGGACCGATTTCGACAAGCAATTGAGCCTGCAAGGCCTGATGCCGCTGTTCGGCTATGGCAGCCGCATGAAGAGCGGTGCGCTCATGCCGACCAGTCACCACATGAACCTGGCAACGTGGCACACCATCAACTCGGTGTACTCGCAGAAATCCACCCTGGCCCTGGGCAGCATGCGCTACGACATCGAGGACACCGGCGGCATCGACCGTCTGTTCAAACTGATCGAACAGCGCGCCGGACACTGGCTGGCGATGGAAGTGGAAGAAACCAAGATCCACCTGACCCACAACGACAGCCGTCACGTGCCGCTGGATCGCATCGAGTCGGGGCTGAGCGTGGAACTGAGCCGCGCCCTGTTCGAAGCGGCGATCGATACGCAACTGGAGCGGGTACGTGGCAGCGTTACGCAATTGCTGGCGGACGCCAACGTGGCGGTGGGTCAGGTCGATACGGTGTTCTTCACCGGCGGTTCGAGCGGTATTCCGGCACTGCGCAACAGCGTCTCGGCGATGCTGCCGAACGCGCGGCATGTGGAAGGGAATATCTTTGGCAGCATTGGTAGCGGTCTGGCGATTGAAGCCATGAAACGCTATGGCTCGGTGAACTGATCCAAAAGCGGCGGTGCGCCTTTCGCGAGCAAGCCCGCTCCCACAGGTTCAGTGTGATCCTGTGGGAGCGGGCTTGCTCGCGAAAGGGCCAGTTCAGACGCTGGAAGTCTGGATCAAACCATCCCGCCCAGCTTCAACTCACTCTTCAGGTACGCGTAATAGATCGGCCCCGCCACCACCCCCGGCAGGCCGAACGCGGCCTCGAACACCAGCATCGCCAGCAGCAACTCCCAGGACTTGGCACTGATCTGCCCGCCGACAATGCGCGCGTTGAGGAAGTATTCGAGCTTGTGGATAAAGATCAGGTAACCCAGCGCGGCAATCGCTACCCAGATCGACAGTGACAGGCCGACGATGGTGATCAGCGTGTTCGACATCAGGTTGCCGATCACCGGCAGCAGACCGAGCAGGAAGGTCAGCACGATCAGGGTCTTGGTCAGCGGCAGCTTGATCCCGAACAACGGCAGGATCACCGCCAGGAAGATCCCGGTGAAAAAGGTGTTGAGCAGGGAAATCTTGATCTGCGCGAAGACGATATTGCGAAACGCCTGAACCAGCAGGTGCAGACGGTCGAACAACGCAGCCGCCAGCGGCTTGCGCTTGGTGACGTCCGGCACGCGCTGCAAGGCGATGATCGCGCCGAGCACCATGCCGATCAGCAGCGTCACGAACATGTGCGCCGCGTCCTTGCCCACCAGTTGCAGGTCGGCCAGGTGTTTGCTCATCCAGTCGCCGATGGCCACCCGGAACTCGGCAGCGCTGGCCGGCAGGTAGGCGTCGATGAACGGCGGCAACTGCCCGCGCGCGCGGTCGACCACGCCCATGAATTTGTCGAGGGAAGCGCCGGGGTTTTCCGCCTCGTGCAGCAGGAAACTGATGGCCCCGGCAAAGATCAGCGCCAGCACACTCACCACCAGCGTGCCCAACAACGCCACCGCCAGCCAGCGTGCGCGGCGACCTTCGATCAGCCGCTGCAGTTGCGGGGTGAGCATGTTGACCAGCTCGAACACCAGCAACCCGGCCAGCAGACTGGGCAGCAGACGCAATGGCAACACCAGCAACAGACCGCCGAAAATGATGATGCAACTGACCCAGAACACAACATGACGCTCAGAAAACGTTGGCATACAGCCTCAAAACGAACGGCGTAAAAGGATTGGCAGTCTGCCAGCGATCCTTGGGGAGCACTAGGGATATGCGGTGTTTGTAGGTTTGGGGCTCGGCTTGAGAACCACCCCTCACCCTAGCCCTCTCCCGGAGGGAGAGGGAACTGATTGCGGGATGCTCGGGTGATCCGGCGACCTGAAAGCTCTGTATCAAATCCATAATCGACCGGATGTTTCAGGTCGAAGAATGCCTGGAAACAACGCGGTCAGTCCCCTCTCCCTCTGGGAGAGGGTTAGGGTGAGGGCCTGGATCCCAAGCCGGACACATCTGCCAGTCACCACTCAAACCCGCTTTATTTTTTCTTCAGACAATCACTCATGAACGTCTTGCGCGCATCACCCGTCAGCGCCTTGGTCTTGGCATCGGCATTACAGGTCTTCATCTTTTCCTGCTGCGGGGTCAGGGTCTTGGCGTCATTGGCGGCCGGCGCGGCCTTGAGGCAAGTGCTCATGAAGGCTTTGCGCTCGTCACCCTTGAGGCTCTTGGCCGTGGCGTCGGCGTTACACGTAGTCATCTTGTTCTGTTGCGCCGTGGCGGCGAAACCCTGGGAGCACAGCAGCAGACCGATCATCAACAAAGGGACACGCAACATCTTCATGGAGTTTTCTCCTTGTCGCCGCATCGATGGATACGGCCTCCGGCTGAGTGTAGTCAAAGCTTGTTACACCTTCCTAGCCTCAAGGTGACTGCGCCGGTATTGTTCCGGCGTACATCCGGCCTGCCGCGCAAACATGGCAATGAACGCCGAGCCGCTGCTGTAGCCGAGATCGAAGGCGATTTCCTGCACGCTACGCGTACTTTCCAGCGCCTCGATGGCCGCGAGATAGCGCAGCCGCTGACGCCATTCGCCGAAACTCATCCCCAACTCCCGCACGAATTGCCGGGCCAGCGTGCGCTCGCTGACATGCACCTGCGCCGCCCAGTGCGCCAGCGGCTCATTGTTGCCGGGCTCGGCCTGCAGGGTTTCGAGGATCGTCAGCAACCCGGGGCTGCTGGCGTATGGCAGATAACACTGATGAACCGGCGCCTGGCGCAGTTGATCCACCAACACCTGGGCCAATCTCTGGTCGGCCTCGAGCGCGGGGATTTTCACATCGCGGGCGGCGAAGTCCTTGAGGATGGCCTTGAGAATATCGCTGATCGCCAGGGTGCAGGCCTGCGCCGGCAAGTCGCAACAGACATCCGGCGCCAGGCAAACCGCCCGATAATTGACCGGCTGATGGCTGTAGAAACTGTGCTCGACCTGCGGCGGCACCCACACCGCGTATTGCGGCGGTGACATGAAACGACTGCCGTCGACATCCATGTGCAGCACGCCGTGGGCCGCGTACTCCAGCGTGCCCCACGGATGGCGGTGCGGCGCGGCGTATTCGTGAGCGTTGAAGTCGGCGTAGCGGAAATACACAGCCGATGGCAGTTCGCTGAAATCCAGCAGATTGATGTGTTTACTGTTCATGCTGTCCGGAATCAGAGGCAGGTTGTCCGGTTCGCAGTATAGGCCTGCATCCAGACAGGGGATAATCGCCGTTCATCAACGTACTGGTTTCTCCTCCCATGCAATACGCGTTTCCCCTGCTGGCGATTTTCATCTGGGCCGGCAACACCGTGATCAACAAGCTGGCCGTCGGTGCGATCTTCCCCGCCGAGATCGGCTTCTACCGCTGGCTGCTTGCCGGCCTGCTGTTTACCCCGTTCATGCTCAAGAAAGTGATCGCGCACTGGCCGCAGATTCGCCCGAATCTCGGCAAGATCTTCATCCTCGGCGTGCTGGGCATGGCGGTCTATCAGAGCCTGGCCTACTTCGCCGCGACCCTGACCAGCGCCACCAACATGGGCATCATCCTGTCGCTGATGCCGCTGATGTCGCTGGCCATGGCAATCATCAGCCTCGGCCAGCGCCTGACCGCCGGCGCGCTGGTCGGTGCGGTGCTGTCGTTCGCCGGTGTGCTGGTGGTGGTGTCGTCCGGCAGTCTCGGCGCACTGCTGCAACACGGGGTGAACCTGGGGGACGCGATGATGCTGATCGCCACCCTCGCCTACGCGATCTACAGCACCCTGCTGAAAAAATGGCAGCTGCGCCTGCCGCCGCTGGTGTTGCTGTATTTGCAGGTGCTGGTGGCGGTGGTGGTGCTGTTTCCGCTGTACGCCGCGTCGCCGAAAACCGGCCTGACCCTGCAGAACATTCCGCTGGTGCTGTACGCGTGCCTGCTGGCCTCGATGCTCGCGCCGCTGGCGTGGATGCAGGCCGTACAGCGTCTGGGGCCGAGCCGGACCACGCTGTTCTTCAACCTGCTGCCGTTGATCACCGCGCTGATTGCAGCGGTGGTGCTGAAGGAACAACTGGCGATGTATCACCTGGTCGGTGGTTTGCTGACGCTGGGCGGGGTGATTCTTTCCGAACGCTGGACCACCGTCCTCGGTCGCTCCCGCACTCCGAGCGCCGCCTAGACCCCGGCGGCTTTCAACCGCGCCGCATGCTCGACGAACAGCCGCACCGGATCCGCCCCTTTGCCGACCAGTCCCAGCGACTGGTTGACGATGTCGAAGTGATCCATCGGGTAGTCATCGCCGATGACCGTGCCCAGGTGCGAGCTGTAGCGTCCGACCATGCCGTCGCACTGCCCCGGCTCGCGCACGAAGGTTTTGGCAAACAAACGACAGCTGCGGTTGGTGCCGTCGAACAGGTTGCCACCACGATCGGTCTTGCCCGGTTGCAAGGTGCCGGACCACGAGTAATAACGCACCCCGTTGACCTCTTCCGGCCCGTGCCCGCCCCAGGTTTGCGGCAGACCCTGTGGATAACGCTGGTTGAACAGCGCCACGCCTTCGCTGGTCAGGGAATGGTGCGAGGCGTGGATATCCACCGGCAGTTTCGGCCCGTGATAACCGGTTTCCAGCAGCGCCATCAGCCAGCCGACAAAACGCAACAGCGCCTCGAGGATTCGGCCCTTGGCGCTGTCCGCCGGATAGTGTTTCGCCAGATAGTCGGCCAGTTCCGAACCGTGATTGGGCCCGGCCACCGATGTGACCGACGCCACCAGGTCCGGACGCTTGGCCGCCGCGTAACGCGCCGTCAGAGAACCCTGGCTATGGCCGAACAGATTGACCTTGGCCGCGCCGGTCTCGCGCAGGATTTCATCGATGCGCGTCAGCAGCTGCTCGCCGCGCACCTCGGTGGAATTGAGCGGCGACACCTGCACCGCGATCACCGTCGCGCCACCCCGGCGCAACGCTTTGATGATCCCGTACCAGTACGGGTACAGCACCAGACGAATGAAACCGAGCATTCCCGGCACCAGCACCAGTGGATAACGTGTGGCCGATTCCTGCGACATGGGCAGACATCCCTGTGGTCGGTGGGTGGAGGCACGACGTGCAAAACGCCCGCCAAGCATCCTCCTCGATGATGACAACTCCACGACCAGCCTACTTCAGCCCCACCACCCCCGCCACAATCAGCCCCACCGACAGCAACTTCACCAGCGTCAGGCTCTCGCCCAGCAGCGCGAAACCGAGAAACACCGTGCCGAGCGAACCGATGGCGGTCCAGATCGGGTAGGCGATGCTCACCGGCAACTCGCGCATTGCCAGGGTCAGGAAATAAATCCCGCCCACCGCCGCGACCACGGTGATCAGCGACGGCCAGAGCCGGGTGAAACCCTCGGCGTATTTCATGCCCATGGCGAAGGTGACTTCAAACCCTGCCGCGATCAGCAGAAACAGCCAGGCCACCTAGAACTCCCGGGCGAGATCGAGCAAGCGCTGCTCGGCCTCGGCCACCGACACCGCGAAGGTGCGCTCAGCGGACTCCTCGCCCTCGGCGGCGACCACCGTGACGTCGTTGATACCGATGAAGCCCAGCGCGGTGCGCAACCATGGATCGGCGTGGTTCAGCGCTTCCAGCTCGCCGCCCGGACCGAATCCGAAACCGCCGCGACTGGTGACGATCAGCGCCTTTTTGCCGTGCAGCAGCGGCGTGTACTGGGCGATGCCGTTGTCGAGGGTGTGATCGAACGTGAGGCCCAGACGCACGATCTGATCGACCCAGGCCTTGAGGCCGCTGGGCACGTTGAAGTTGTACATCGGCGTGGAAATCAGCAGCAGGTCGTGATCGAACAGCTCGCCCACCAGTTGATCGCTGAGCGCCAGATCGGCCTGCATCGTCAGCGGCCGTGCCTCGGGCTCCGGGTAAAACGCCGCCGCGACAAACGCTTCATTCACCGCCGGAATCAACGCCCGCCCGACTTCACGGCGAGTAACCTGAGCCTGTGGATGACGGACTTGCCAGGCGCTTAGAAAGCTTTCGGCCAGACGCCGCGAATGGGAACGCTCACCGCGAGGGCTGGCATGGATCACAAGAATCTTGCTCATCTGAATCTCCTTGGGACTAGACTTGAGTGACTGTGTGGCGCCAGATTGCAGGCATCACCTCATCGCCTCAAATGAGCAAAAATCAGTCTGGATGAATTGATTTCATCCATGGAGCTTTCATGTTCGCAGCCTTGCCCCTGACCGCCCTGCGCGCGTTCGAATCCGCCTCACGCCTGCTTAGTTTCAAGGCGGCCGCCGAAGAACTGGCGGTGACGCCGACGGCGATTTCCCATCAGATCCGTTCGCTGGAGGACTGGCTCGGCGTCGCCCTGTTTGAACGTCTGCCGCGTCAGGTGCGCCTGACCGAGGGTGGCGAGCGGCTGTTCCGCAGCCTGCATGGGGCGTTTCTGGAGGTGGCGCAAAGCGTCGACACCCTGCGCCCGCAACGCAGCGGCAGCAGCCTGACGCTGTCGACCACCGCCGCGTTCGCCGCGCTGTGGCTGGTGCCGCGCCTGGGGCGGTTTTACGCAAAACATCCGAACATCAATGTGCGGCTGGATACCCATTGCGAAGTGATCGATCTGCATCAGGACGCCAGCGTCGATCTGGTGTTGCGCTACAGCCTCGACGATTACCCGAACCTCTACGGGCTGTGCCTGTTCGATGAATCGTTCGGCGTGTACGGCTCGCCGGAACAGGTGGCGCTGGCCGCCCGCCGCACCCCGGCGCTGATCAGCGTGCATTGGCACAATTCGAAGCTCTACGCTCACGGTTGGGAGGCCTGGTGCGCCCAGTCGGGCGAAAACTGGTTGAATCAACACCCGGCCGTCCGCGAATACGACGAAGAGCATTACGCCCTGCAAGCGGCCATTGCCGGACAGGGGCTGGTGCTGGCGAGCAACATCCTGGTGTCGCAAAGCGTCGCCAGCGGTCTGCTGGTGCCGTACAAGGGCGAGGTCCAGGTCGATGGCGCCGGATACAGCGCACTTTGCGTGCCGGGGCGCGAGCGGCACCCGCCGGTGAAGGCGTTTTTTGCCTGGCTGCGCGAAGAGGCGCAGCTTTCCGGGCATGTCCCGCGCTGAATCCGACAAAACTTTTTGCAGCGTTCATCACTCACAACCAGGTAACGATCACGTCAGCAGAACGTGACGCCAATCGGATTAGCCTCCAGGAGACTGAAATGAGTGACCTGCATTTGTCTGATGTTCAAACCCTGCGCGAGCGCGCACGCCAGCACGTGGAAAACGGCGCGGTGACCGAAAGCTACAGCGCCAACCGTGAAGAAGTGCTGCGCCTGCTCAACGAATCGCTGGCCACTGAACTGGTCTGCGTCTTGCGCTACAAGCGCCACTACTTCATGGCCAACGGCCTGAAAGCCAACGTCGCCGCCGACGAGTTCCTCGAGCACGCCACTCAGGAAGCCGAACACGCCGACCGTCTCGCCGAGCGCATCGTGCAACTGGGCGGCGAGCCTGAATTCAACCCTGACCTGCTGTCGAAGATGTCCCACGCGCAATACGTGGCCGGCAACACCTTGAAGGAAATGGTCTACGAAGACCTGGTGGCCGAGCGGATTGCCATCGACAGCTACCGCGAAATCATCCAGTACATCGGCGAAAAGGATCCGACCACCCGCCGGATCTTCGAAGACATCCTGGCTCAGGAAGAAGAGCATGCGGATGACATGGCGGATATCCTGAAAGACCTCTGAGTCCTCCAGATCCAATCGCGGGCAAGCCCGCTCCCACAGGTTCAGTGAAACCCTGTGGGAGCGGGCTTGGTCCGGGCAGCGATCCGACGAAGAGGCCCTGTCAATCACCGATCATTTTGTAGGTTTCACTGTGACGGGTGCCTTGCCCGCCTTCATCTGCTCCAACAGCGGCGCGCACTGGTTCGGCTCGCCACCGCTCGGCGCCACCAGCGCCAGCAGCCCCGCCGCCGGCGCGGCGATCACGCCCAAGGCCACCATTCCCGCCCCGCGCAACATCAGCGGCACCGCTTTGACCCCGGCATCCGGCTTGATGAACTTGCCACGCACGTACAAGGGTGAGCGCAGGGAAATCAGGCGCCAGCCCTTGGATTCCGGCGTCACCGTCAGGTCCAGTTGCTCGGTGGCCATGTTCGCTGTGCCGTCGATGTAGATGATCGCGTTCTCGGTATCGAACACGAACAGCCGCGTGGTCGCCAGGCCGGTTTTGATGTCGAAGTCCGCCGCCGCGCAGTTGATCTTCACTTCCTTGTCGCCAAAGACTTTGCCGACCACGTAGTTACCGACGTTGAGCCCTGCCAGCTCCATCAGCTCACGACTGATGGCGCCGTCGTTGATCAGCATCTTCAGGTTGCCGTTGGCACCGCCCAGCAGTTTGGCCACCGAGTTGCCCCGACCGGCGATGTCGGCGTCGCCGTTGAGCTCGCCGAAACTGGTCTTCATCGGTTCAAAGGTCGGGAACAGCTGCTTGAGCTTGAACTTGCGCGCGGTCAGTTTGGCCCGGCCTTCCAGCGGCTCGGTGCGACCGTTGAGGCGAATCTGCGCATCGAGGTTGCCGCCGGCCACGCCGAAACGCAGCGGCTCCAGGCTCAGTTCGCCGTCGTTGAGTTTCAGGTGGGTATAGAGGTCGGTAAACGGCAGTTCTTCGCTGTGAACGATGCGCTTGCCGGTGAATTCGACGTCGGCGTCCATGTCGCGCCAGCGCTCGGTCTTGAACTCTTCCACCGGCAGTACCTTGTCTGCCGGCTGCTTGCTTTCGCCGCCACGGGCCTTCTGCTTGGCGTTGGAGTCGGCACCGATCAATGGCGCGAGGTCGGCGAACAACAGTTGATTGGACAACAGCGCACCACTCAGCTTGGGTCGTGGCTGGCTGGCGACGTAAGCCAGATCACCATGGATGTCGCTGCTGCCAATCTTGCCGTTGAACTGTTCATAACGAAATTGCGCCCCGCCCGGCTCATGCAGCTTGGCGATCAAATGGCCGTCAGTGGCATAAGGCGGGGTGTCCGGCAGGGTCACGCCGGTCAGCGGATACAGATTGCCGAGGCTGGCACCCGCCAGTTTCAGGCGCAGATCGAGCGCACCGAGATTCAGCGGATCGGTCAGGGTGCCGGCGAGTTCGATGCTGGTGTCGCCGATCTTCGCCTGGGCCTGCAACGGGAACGGCTTGCTCGCATCCTGCAGGGCCAGCAGACCGCCGATCTTGCCTTGGCCGGCGAGTTTCTGGCCGTGGTACTGACCGGTGACTTTCAGGCCGAAGGCGTAATCCTGCGGTGCACCGCCCTTGTCCTGTGCGGTTTTCGCGGCTTTGTCGCCGACGATGTCGCTGAACGGAATCGGCTTGCCCAGCGGATCGATCAACAGGTCGAGGTTGGTCTTGAGGGTCTGGTCATCCAGAGTGACGTGGCCCTTGTCGAAGCCGATGGCACCGATGTCGACCACCCAGTTCGAGGGCTCGGCATTCGGATCCTTGGGATCGAACTTGAAGGTCCAGTTGGCGCGGCCGTCGGCCAGGCGCTGCAATTGCGCATTGGGTTCGGTCAGGTCGATGCGCGGGATCGTCACCCGTTGTGCCAGCAAGGCCAATGGCGAGATGCGCAGCTCGACCTTTTTGAGGGTGACCATCTGCGGCTGCTTCGACCAGTCCGGGTTGCCCAGCGTCAGGTCTTCGGCCACCACATGCGGCCACGGCACCCAGGCGCGCCAGCCGCCCTCGTCGAGTTCGCGCCGCCAGACCACCGACAGGTTGCCGTTGATGGCGAACGGTCGGTGCAATTCTTCCGAGACTTTGGCGTTGAGCGGCGGTTTGATCCGGTTCCAGTCGAAAAACACGATGATCAACACCAGCACCGCCAGAAGCAGCACAAGGGTGGCGAAGGTCCAGGCGAAGATTTTACGCGTGCGCGTCATGCACAAAGCTCCTGAAAACGACTGCATCCATTGGCACGACGCAGCTGAAACGGCAGGCCATGATGGCCCTCATGAAATCTGTGACTGACAAACAGTCCGCAGGTTTAATCCAAAGCCCTCATAGAGGGAAAAACGGTCGCCATTCTGACCGATCGGTCGAGCAGGCGTTACCGGCCCCGCACATTTGCGGAGCGCGAGTGGGTGGAAAATACCCACCGCAGTGCAAAACCGCCCGCCTGAAACGCCCGAGCTAGAGCCTCCCAAGCGAACAATCAATTCTGTTGATTATTACCATTGTGTTTATGAACTTTTATATCGACTTATCGAGAGTAGCATTGCCCTCGTACCCACTTTATCGCCCTCCCAAGGAGCAACCCATCATGAAACGCCAACTTCTGTTCAGTCTTACCCTCTCGATGCTGGCCAGCACCGCTTTCGCTCTGCCAGCTGCCGATCAAGCGACTCCGCAAGTCAAAACCAGCCACTCGGTGTTCAGCCAGACCGTTGCTGCTGATGGCTCGGACCGCACTCCACAAGGCCAGACCCTGGCTGAAAACGGCCGCAACCGTCTGGAAGAAAAAGGTCTGGTTCAAGATGGCTATGACAAAACCCCACAAGGCCAAACCTTAGCCGAAGGCGGCCGTGATCGTCTGGAAGAAAAAGGTCTGGTCCAGGACGGTTATGACAAGACTCCACAAGGTCAAACCCTGGCTTCCGACGGCTACGACAAGACTCCACAAGGTCAGACCCTGGCTTCCGATGGCTACGACAAGACCCCACAAGGCCAAACCCTGGCCGAAGGTGGTGGTGACCGTGTGATCGAACGCAACAGCGCTTTGAGCTAAGCCCATGGCGGCCTGGAAAAAAAGCCCAATCCCCGGATTGGGCTTTTGACTTTTCAGAAGCTGGTAAAGAAGAGTCCTGTATAAAGCAGTCGCGATTCCCTCCTGCATCCCCGCTGCCGTTCGACGCCGACAAAGCCGATTTGCTAGAGTGCGGCGCTTGTCTTGCCTAAGAACACACCCTTGCGATGCTGCCCCGCGCCGAACAGAAACAACAGACCCGCAACGCCCTGATGGACGCTGCCCGCCACTTGATGGAAAGCGGCCGAGGATTCGGCAGCCTGAGCCTGCGTGAAGTGACGAAAACCGCCGGCATCGTGCCCACCGGTTTCTACCGGCATTTCGCCGACATGGATGAACTCGGCCTGGTACTGGTCAGCGAAGTCGGACAGACCTTCCGCGAAACCATCCGCCTGGTGCGCCACAACGAATTCGTCATGGGCGGCATCATCGATGCCTCGGTGCGGATCTTCCTCGACGTCGTCAGCGCCAACCGTTCGCAGTTCCTGTTTCTGGCTCGTGAGCAGTACGGTGGATCATTGCCGGTGCGTCAGGCCATCGGCCGTCTACGGGAGGACATCAGCTCCGACCTGGCGGCGGACCTGGCCTTGATGCCCAAGCTCCAGCACCTCAATCGCGAAGGCCTCAGCGTAATGGCCGACCTGATCGTCAAATCGGTGTTCGCCACCCTGCCGGACATCATCGACCCGCCGGCCGAAGCCCTGCCGGAGCATCTGACGCCACAGGCCAAGATCACCCAGCAGTTGCGCTTCATCTTTATCGGGCTCAAGCACTGGCAAGGGCTCGGCAGCACCGAGTAGCTCCCTGTTATTACGCACACAACACATTTCCCCCTGTGGGAGCGGGCCATGCATCACGGCTCCGATTTGGTGCATGCAAAAAATTTCATGCACCAAAACACCTCACAATCCTGCAACATCTTGAAACATCCACTACGCTCCGACAGGGTTTTCCTACGTCTCGTCCGATTGGCAAGCCCCTTGCTCTAGCCTGAGCATTGTCCATTGCTGGAAGCTTTCCGATGCTGGTGATTCATCGTAGAATCGACCCCCAACCAGTCTGGGCCGCCGAGTTGCACCTGACCTTCGAGGCCCGGAGCAAAAGCCGCCTGCGCTGTTTCAGTGCCGAAGGCGAAGACGTCGGGTTGTTTCTGGAGCGCGGCCAGCCGCCGTTACATGACGGCGAATGCCTGCAAGCCGAAGATGGCCGGATCGTCCGGGTCTGTGCCCGCCCTGAACAATTGCTGCACGTCACCTGCGCCAACACCTTCGAACTGACCCGCGCGGCCTATCACTTGGGCAATCGCCACGTCGCGCTGCAGGTCGGTGACGGCTGGTTGCGCCTGCTCGACGATTACGTGCTCAAGGCGATGCTTGAACAACTGGGTGCGCAGGTCGAATCGATCGAAGCCCCGTTCCAGCCGGAACACGGCGCCTACGGTGGCGGCCATCACCATTCGCGGCACGGTGACGAAGACTTCAACTACGCGCCGAAACTCCATCAGTTCGGCGTCCGTTTGTGAACCCGGCCTGGGCGCTGCTGCGCCTGGCCAGTCCGCAGCTGCCGATTGGCGGCTACAGCTATTCCCAGGGCCTGGAAATGGCGGTGGATAACGGCCGCGTCGACAGCCCGGACAGCGCTCGCCGCTGGATCAGCGATCAATTGCTGCTCAACCTTGCGCGGTTTGAAGCGCCCATGCTGCTCGCCCATTGCCAGGCCGCAGCGGACGAAAATTGGGATGAGCTGCTGCGTATCTGCGAAAGCCACCGCGCCAGCCGCGAAACCCGCGAGCTGCATCTGGAGAGCCGGCAGATGGGCTACTCATTGCAGCAATTGCTCAACGGTTTGCCCGAGCTCGACGCACCGGCCCGCGATTTTCTTGAGCAATGCATCGAACCGCACCTGGCCCTGTGCTGGGCATTGGCAGCCCGCGCCTGGCAGATCAGCCCGCAGGACGCCCTCGCCGCGTGGCTGTGGAGCTGGCTGGAAAACCAGCTCGCGGTGCTGATGAAAACCCTGCCGCTGGGCCAGCAAGCCGCCCAGCGCCTGACCAGCGAACTGCTGCCGCTGCTGCAACAGGCCCAGCAGGGCGCCACCCGAATCAATCCCGAACACCTCGGCAGTGCCGCGTTCGGTCTGTCCCTGGCGTGCATGGCCCATGAGCGCCAGTACAGCCGCCTGTTCCGTTCCTAGGGCCTATTTATCTGGAGAATCACATGAACACACAACCCCTGCGCGTCGGCATTGGCGGCCCGGTCGGTTCCGGCAAGACCGCGTTGACCCTGGCCCTGTGCCTGGCGCTGCGCGAGCGCTACAACCTGGCCGTGGTGACCAACGACATCTACACCCGCGAAGACGCCGACTTTCTGGTGCGCAACGAAGCCTTGGCGCCGGAACGCATCATCGGCGTGGAAACCGGTGGCTGCCCGCACACGGCGATCCGCGAAGACGCCTCGATCAACCTCGAAGCGGTGGATCAACTGAACCGGCGCTTTCCGGGGCTGGACCTGATTCTGGTGGAGTCCGGTGGCGACAACCTTTCCGCGACCTTCAGTCCGGAACTGTCCGACCTGACCATCTACGTGATCGACGTTTCGGCCGGCGACAAGCTGCCACGCAAGGGCGGGCCCGGCATTTGCAAATCCGACCTGCTGGTGATCAACAAGATCGACCTCGCGCCGCTGGTCGGCGCCTCGCTGGAGATGATGAACAGCGACACCCAACGCATGCGCAACGGCAAGCCGTTCGTGTTCAGCAACCAGAAAACCGGTCAGGGCCTGGAAGACATCATCGCCTTCATCGAACGCCAGGGCCTGCTGACTGCAGCCTGATTCACTGCTCAACAAGGAAGCTTATCCATGACACTCAAACGCATTCTCGGCGCCGTCGCGCTGCTGCTGACACCGGCCCTGGCCTTCGCCCACCCCGGCCATGGCGACTCGGGTCTGGTGGCCGGCATCAGCCACCCGATCGGCGGCCTCGACCATTTGCTGGCGATGGTGGCCGTCGGTCTGTGGGCCGCGCAGCAGCAAGGCGCGGCACGCTGGGCGCTGCCGTGCACCTTTGTCGGCACCATGCTGATTGGCGGCCTGCTCGGGTTTGAAGGGCTGGAGTTGCCGGCGCTGGAAAGCGGGATTGCCGCCTCGGTGCTGGCGCTCGGTCTGGCGGTCGCATTGGCGGTGCGTCCACCGCTGGTGATGGCGGTGGCGTCGACGGCGCTGTTTGCGCTGTTCCATGGCGTGGCCCATGGCCTGGAGTTGCCGGACATGTCGAGCCCTTGGGCGTATGCCGCCGGTTTCGTGGTCGCGACCGCGGCCCTGCATGCGGCGGGTTATGCCGTCGTGCGTTTTCTGCCTCAGGCGGCCGCGCCGCTGGTTCGCTTGGCCGGAGCCGCTTCGGCGGTGACCGGCGCGTGGTTGCTGGCCGGTTGATTTCTATCGCCTGATCCGGCCTCATCGCCAGCAGGCTGGCTCCCACAGGATTGTGTACGCTGCAAATCCATTGTGGGAGCCAGCCTGCTGGCGAAAGCGGACTGACAGACACCGCGTCTCTAAGGCCGGTCGCTCTGTTAACATGTCGCGCAATCGCCCCTGCCGTGACGACGTCCGCCCATGCCCCACGCTTCCCGCTCCACCTCCCTGCCTGAACTGACCGCCCTGTTCGGTGCAGTGCAACAGCACTTTCTGAACGTGATCGTGCCCCTCTGGCAAGGACCGGGCTGGAACGCCGACATGGCATTGCCTTACGAGGCGCTGGACGCCGCGCATCAGCCGCTGGCACCGCAGCGCTATCGGGCCATGGCCTGCGCACGGCAGCTGTACCTGTTTTCCAGCCTGATCGGGGTTGTGGATAACGCCGAAGTCCGGGCGGCTGCGTTGTTCCGTTCCCTGCAACGGCACTTCCACGATGCCGAACACGGCGGCTGGTTCTACAGCATCGATCCCCAGGGCAAACCGCTGGATCAGCGCAAGGACCTCTACACCCACGCCTTCATCCTGTTCGCCTGCGCCCATTATTGGGACAAGACTCGCGAGCCGTTGGTGGCGTCGACTTTGAACGCTGCACTGGAAGTCATCGGCCGGCGCTTCGCCACCGGCGACGGCCTCTACGAAGCCTGCCTGGACCGCGACTGGATCACCCTGGAAACCGGCCCGCTGCAAAACCCGCTGATGCACCTGGCCGAAGCGTTCCTGGCCACGCTGGCCGTGCGCGAAGATCCCCAAACCCAGCAGGCGCTGAGCGAGTTATGCACAGCCATGCACAAGCGCTTCATCGAACCGCAACAGGGCGTGTTGATGGAAAAGCCGCTGGGGGCTGTGGATAACTGGTTTGAGCCGGGGCATCAGTTCGAATGGTATTTCCTGCTGGAATCCTCACCGCTGCTGCGCGGCTCGAAACTGCACGCGGCACTGGATCGTACGTTTTCCTTCACCGAACAACAGGGCGTCGAGGCCGACACCGGCGCGGTGCTGGCCATGCTTGATCCGCAAGGACACAGGAAGGATTCGACCCAGCGCATCTGGGCCCAGGCCGAATACCTGCGCGCCCTGACGTTGCGTCCGGGCAGTGAAAGCGCGGTGTTGCGCCAGTTGCAGGCGCTGCAACAGCGCTTCCTGCATGCCGGCGGCTGGCACGAGTGCCGTGACGATCAGGGCGAGGTCAGCCGCAAGGACATGCCGTCGACCACGCCGTATCACTTGGCGACCTGCTATGCCGGTCTGACTGAATATCTACGCTAACTGACCCTCCGCCATCGCCAGCAGGCTGGCTCCCACAGGATTTGCATTCCAATGTGGGAGCCAGCCTGCTGGCGATTGGTCCTCAGGCAATCCACTTCCTGTCGCCAGTGAAGCTGATGGTCAGCCAGCGCGCCGCGTCCGGCTTGCCCAGCTTCGCGGAAATCTCCTCACGCAGCACATCCAGCTGGCCGACGTTCTGCAGCCGGTAATCCGCCGGCAACACCACATGAATCTCGATGAACCGCGCCCGCCCGTGCTTCTGCACGTAGGACACGTAATCGTCGAAACCATGCTCGGCCTTGGCCGCGTCCATTACCTGGCGTACCTGATCGTCCAGCGTGTCCGGCGCAATGCCGAGCACGTCCTGCAGCGCCGGGCCGAGGATCTTGAAGGCTGGTGGCAGCATGGTCAGGGCCAGCACGATAAGGATCAGCGGGTCGACAAATTTCGCCCACTCGCCATAACCCTGGGACTTGAGCAGCAACGCCGCGAGGAAACTGATCAACAGGCCCACGGACAGCATCGCGTCCACCAGCCAGCTGATGTTGTCGAACTGGATCAGACTCGATTTGAGCTTGCGATTGCGGTGGCGCACGTAGAAGAAGTAGGCGAACTCGACAACGGTGAACACCGCTGCGTAGATGATCACCAGTCCCAGTTCGATTTCACGACCGCCATTGATGATGCCGAACACGCCATTGAGAAACGCGTAGATCGCAATCAGCAGCAGGAAACTGCCCTCGATCAGCAGCACCATCGGCTCCAGGTGCCAGAAGCCGAACTGGAATCGGTGATTGCTTTGTTTGGCGATCAGCTTCGCGGTGATCAGCATCAGGACTTTGATGAAGGTTGCAATCAGCGAAAAAAAGCCATCGAACAGGATGGACTGGGAACCCGAAACAAAACCGGTGGCGATCCCGGCGATCGACACGGCGAACATCAGGATGGTCGATTGTTTGAGCAGTGACTGCTCACCTCGGTTACTCACTTTGACTCCTCGAAAAACCTTGAAAACCGCGAGATGCGGCGGGTTGTTGAGGAGTGAGTCTACCTTACTGCCAGATTCTGGCCGATTTGCCCTCTTCGCCAGCCCGCTGGCGAAGAGGGCAAAACCGTATCAAGCCTTGTTACGCTCGATGGCGAAACCCGCCCAGGACTGGCTCACCGGCATCAGCTCCAGGCTATTGATGTTGATGTGCGCCGGTGCATTCAGCACCCAGAAAATCGTCTCGGCAATGTCCTGCGGCTGGATCGGCTCGGCACCGGCGTAGGTCGCGTCATAACGCGCCTGATCACCGGCGAAACGCACCAGCGAGAACTCGCTCTCGCACAGGCCCGGCTCGATGTTGCTGACGCGAACGCCAGTGCCCTGCAGGTCACAACGCAGGTTCAGCGAGAACTGTTTGACGAACGCTTTGGTCGCGCCGTAAACGTGGCTGCCCGGGTACGGGTAGTTACCGGCGATGGAACCAAGGTTGACGATGCCGGCGCCGCGACCGTGGGCGATCAGACGCGGCAGCAACAGGCGAGTGCTGTACATCAGGCCTTTGACGTTGGTGTCGACCATGGTGTCCCAATCGTCGAGATCGCACTTCGGTGCCGGGTCCACGCCCAGCGCCAGCCCGGCGTTGTTGATCAGGCCGCGCAATTTGGCGAACGACGGCGGCAGGTTGGCAATCGCCTCCTCCATCGCCTTGCGATCACGCACGTCCAGCACCAGGCCATGCACTTCGGTCTGCTTCGACAGCTCGGCGCACAGCGCGTTGAGGCGTTCTTCACGACGACCGGTCAGCACCAGTTTCCAGCCGGCCTCGGCAAAACGACGGGCACAGGCTTCACCAAAACCGGACGTCGCGCCGGTGATAAACAGGGTGTTGGACATCGTGTTCTCCTTGCTTCGACCACCCGGGGCAGCCATTGGAATAGAAAATCAGCGGGCAGCATGCCCGGCCCTGCATTCACGAGCAACCACCGGCGGGCGTGGATTTCTGCTCAAAATTTGATCAACCCTCGCAACGCCTTGACGGGCGTGGCCTGTAGCCACATGCACGCACGTTATCCACAGTCCCTTCCACAGTTTCCGGGGGCAAGTGGAAATGCGCAAAGCCGCGCCACACAAGGCTTTGCGCCGCAAAAGCAAAGTTTTTCGCTTGACCCTGATCTGCCGATTATGCCGGGCAAGGCATTTTGCACGACCGGCCGATTACGGCGGTGATTGCGCAGGGCCAGTAATCACGGCCCTTAGCGGAGTCTTTCCAGAGTTTAATCACAGACTTATCCACAGGCTTGCCCACATGCAATCGTCTGTTCTGCCGCGGCTATAAAAAGGTTGACAAACGGGTACCCTGCAACAGTGAAAAGCCCTGATCAAAAAACAACCACGCGCCCGCAAGCCACGGTTTTAAAGGCTCTCAGCCAGCTACTCCCACGTTATTCACAGCCGGTTCCACAGCAAACGGGGACAAGTCAAAACTGTGGAAAAACAGCGATTTGCAGCGTCTATATGTCGCGCTTTGGCAGGTTGGGGATTTTGTTTTCCACAATTTCGGGAATGGCGTGGATCGTCGTGGATTGTGGATACAAAAAAGCCCCGAGACTCGCGTCCCGGAGCTCTGTATATCTATGGCAAATCTGAATACTCAGTGCCCGCCGAGATAGGCGTTACGCACCTCCTCGTTCACCAGCAGCTCCTTGCCGGTGCCCGTCAGGCGAATCTCACCGTTGACCATCACGTATGCCCGGTCGGACAGTTTCAACGCATGGTTGGCGTTCTGCTCGACGAGGAAAATGGTCATGCCGGTTTTCGCCAGTTCCCGCAGGGTGGCAAAGATCTGTTTCACCACGATCGGCGCCAGCCCCAGGCTCGGTTCATCCAGCAGCAACAGCTTGGGCCGGCTCATCAGCGCCCGAGCAATGGCGAGCATCTGCTGCTCGCCGCCGGACATGGTCATGGCACGCTGGGTACGGCGCTCTTCGAGCCGCGGGAACAGCTCGAACATGCGCTGCATGTCTTCCTTGGCGTACTTGTCGCCGATCGGAATGGTGCCCATCAGCAGGTTTTCCTCGACGGTCATGTCGGGGAACACCCGCCGTCCTTCCGGCGACTGCGCGATGCCGTTGGAAGCGATGTAGTGCGATGACTTGTGGGTAATGTCCACGCCCTGATACAGAATCTGCCCGCCCGCCGCCCGTGGCTGGCCGAAGATCGACATCAGCAGAGTGGATTTGCCGGCACCGTTGGAGCCGATCAGGCTGACGGTTTCCCCTTCGTTGATCTGCAGCGAAACGCCTTTGAGGGCCTGGATCGGGCCGTAGAACACGTCCAGATCCTTGAGTTCGAGGATGGGTTGCGTCATACGACTTCCTCTTCGTCGGCGCCCAGGTAGGCAGCGATCACTTTCGGATCGTTACGAATGGCATCCGGACCGCCCTCGGCGATGACGATGCCGTGGTCCAGCACCACAATGTGATCGGAAATGCTCATTACCATGCCCATGTCGTGTTCGATCAGCACCACGGTCAGATCATGCTCGTCGCGCAGCAGCCGGATCATCGCGCTCAGCGCTTCGGTTTCCTGAGGGTTGAGGCCGGCGGCCGGTTCGTCGAGGCAGATGATCTGCGGCCGCGTGCACATGGCCCGGGCGATCTCCAGCCGGCGTTGCTGGCCGTAGGACAGTTCACCGGCCAGACGGTTGGCGCAGTCCACCAGATCCACCACTTCCAGCCAGTAGAACGCGCAGTCCAGTGCATCGCTTTCAGCCTTGCGATAGCCCTTGGTGTTGAGGATGCCGGCCAGCATGTTGCGGTTGACCCACATGTGCTGGGCCACCAGCAGGTTTTCCAGCACCGACATTTCCTTGAACAGGCGAATGTTCTGGAACGTCCGGGCCAGGCCCGCGCGGTTCACCAGGTGGGTGCCGCCGAACATCTTGTAGTACAGACGACTGGCGAAGTTTTTCGGCGAGACGAAGTCGGTCGGTTTGAAGGATTCGCCCAGCAGTTTGATGACGTTGGTCTGCTGACCGCGCACGTTGAGTTCGATCTTGCCGCCGGAGGCCTTGTAGAACCCGGTCAGGCAGTTGAACACCGTGGTCTTGCCGGCCCCGTTGGGGCCGATCAGGGCGAAGATCGAATTGCGTTTGACCTTCAGGCTGACGTCGCTCAAGGCCTTGATGCCACCGAAGTGCATCATCAGTTTTTCAACAGAGAGTACGACTTCACTCATGGCGCAGTCCTCTCATAGTGAATGGCACCTTTGCGTGGAGTGACCCCGGTACGGCTGATGCGGATCAGCCCGCGAGGTCGCCAGATCATCATCAACACCATCAGGATCCCGAACAGCAGCACGCGGTATTCGGCAAAGCCGCGCAGCAGTTCCGGGGCAACGGTCAACACGAACGCTGCGATCACCACGCCGATGGTCGAGCCCATGCCGCCGAGCACGACGATCGCGAGGATCAGCGCCGATTCGAAGAAGGTGAACGAGGTCGGGTTGACGAAGCCTTGATAAGTGGCGAAGAACACACCTGCCAGACCCGCTGTGGACGCACCGATGGTGAACGCCGAGAGCTTGACCAGCACGTGGTTGAGGCCCATCGAGCGGCAGGCGATCTCGTCTTCACGCAGGGCTTCCCAGGCGCGGCCAACCGGCATCTTCACCAGACGATGCTTGATGTACAGCACGGCCAGCACCACCAGGAACAGCACCGCATAGATGAAGTAGTACTTCACGTCCGGGTTGTAGGCGATGCCGAAGAACTCGTGGAACGGTACCCCGCCATCCTTCGCCCGCTTGCCGAACTCCAGACCGAAGAAGGTCGGCAGAGGGGCCGGCATGCCGTTCGGACCGCCGGTCAGGGACAGCCAGTTGTTGAGAATCAGACGGATGATTTCACCGAAACCCAGGGTCACGATCGCCAGGTAGTCGCCGTGCAGGCGCAGCACCGGGAAACCGAGGATGCAACCGGCAAGGCCAGCCGTGATCGCTGCCAGCGGCAGCACCGTCCAGAAACCCAGGCCGAGGTACTGATAACCGAGCGCCAGACCGTAGGCGCCGATGGCGTAGAACGCCACGTAACCCAGGTCGAGCAGGCCGGCCAGACCGACCACGATGTTCAGCCCCAACCCCAGCAGCACGTAGATCAACCCGAGGATGACCACGCCCAGCAGGTAGGAGTTGGACACGAACGGCACGGCCACGGCCAGTACGATCAGCAGCGGGATGATCCAGCGCAGGCGGGATTTGTGATCGGCGGGCAGCACATGTACGCCGGATCCGGTGCTCTCGAATCCTTCGAGGATGCGCAGGCCCTTGGGGGTTTGCAGGAACAGGCTGAGGGCAAAACGGCCAGCCATGACGATGGCAATGATCCACGCCACGCGGGTCGGTTCGAGGTTGAAGCTGTAGCCGTCGAGTACCACGCCGACAATCGGCCCGAACACGATCAGGGCGATCAGTCCGGCGAGAATCGCCTCAACCAGGCTTTTTTTGACATCAATGGATTTTGTAGTGGTTGAAGACATCGCTTACACCTTCGACACAAGAGGACGGCCCAGCAGGCCCTGAGGCCGGAAGACCAGAACAAGTACGAGCAGCGAGAAGCTGAACACGTCTTTGTAGTCGGAGTTGACCAGGCCCGAGAACAGCGACTCGGAGATCCCGAGGATGATCCCGCCCAACATGGCGCCGGGCAGCGAGCCGATCCCGCCGAGCACCGCGGCAGTGAACGCCTTGATGCCGATGACGAAGCCTGCGTAGAAGTCGAACGTGCCGTAGTTCATGGTGATCAGCACGCCGGCCAGGGCCGCCATCGCTGCACCGATGATGAACACATAGGAAATCACCCGGTCGGTGTTGATCCCCAGAATCGAAGCCATCTTGCGGTCTTGCTGGGTCGCGCGGCACATGCGGCCGAGCTTGGTGTACTTGATCACGTAGGTCAGCAGGCCCATCCCGACGAACGCCGCGACGAGAATGAAGATCTTGGTGTAGGTCAGCTGGACGAAGCCCGAGCCGACGTCGATGCGCCAGGCGCCGGTGAGCAGCGTCGGAACACCCTGTTGACGGGCGCCCTGGCTGATCTGGGCATAGTTTTGCAGGATCAGGGAGATACCGATGGCGCTGATCAGCGGTGCCAGTCGGGTGGAGTTGCGCAGTGGTTTGTAGGCGATGCGTTCGATGACCCAGCCATACACCCCCGTGACGACGATGGTGAAGACCAGTGTGCCGAGCATCAGCAGCGGGAAGGATTCGATACCGAAGTAAGCCAGCAGAGCCAGACTGATTGCCGCCAGGTAAGCGGAAATCATGTAAACCTCGCCGTGGGCGAAGTTGATCATGCCGATGATGCCGTAGACCATTGTGTAGCCGATGGCAATCAGGCCATAGACCGACCCGAGGGTCAGGCCGTTGACCAGTTGCTGCAGGAAAATACCATCCATAACGCAATCTCACGCAGTGAGAACCTGCACGCCCTGGGGCGCGCGGTTCTTCTAGGAAAAATACAGATTTACGTCGGAGCAATGTCAGAGCGCATTCAGCCCGACCACCACAGGATCCTGTGGGAGCGAGCCTGCTCGCGAAAGCGGTTGATCATTCAACAGCGATGTTGCCTGTCAGTCCGTCTTCGCGAGCAGGCTCGCTCCCACATGGAACAGTGGAGGTCAGCCGATCGCGTCAGCCCTTACTTCTGTTTTTCCAGCTGGTGATATTTGCCATCCTTGTCCCACTGGTAGACCACGTAGTCGGAGACCTTCAGGTCGCCTTTGGAGTCCCAGGTCTTCTCGCCCATGACGGTCTTGACCGGGTTTTTCTTCAGCCAGGCAGCGGCCTCCTCGCCCTTGTTCGACTTGGCGCCATTGAAGGCGGCGGCCAGTGCCTGAACCGAAGCGTAGGCGTACAGGGTGTAGCCTTCAGGCTCGGTGCCGGCCTTGCGGAAGGCATCCACGACAGTCTTGCTTTCCGGCAGCAGACGCGGGTCGGCGCCGAAGGTCATCAGCACGCCGTCGACGTATTGCGGGCCGCCAGCGGTGGTCACCAGTTCGTCGGTCACGATGCCGTCGTCAGACATGAACTTCACGTCTTTCAGGCCTTCGGTACGCAGTTGCTTGACCAGTGGACCGGCTTCCGGGTGCAGGCCGCCGAAGTAGACCACGTCGGCACCGGCTGCACGGATCTTGGTGACCACGGCGCTGAAGTCTTTCTCGCCACGGGTCAGGCCTTCGTACAGCACCGGCTTCACGCCGCGTTTTTCCAGTTGAGCCTTGGTCGCATCGGCCAGGCCCTGACCGTAGGTGTCCTTGTCGTGCAGCACGGCCACTTTCTTGCCCTTGAGCACGTCGACGATGTAATCGCCGGCAACGATGCCTTGCTGGTCGTCACGGCCGCACATACGGAACATGGCGCTCAGGCCGCGCTCGGTCACTTGCGGGTTGGTGGAACCCGGAGTGATGGCGATGATCCCGGCTTCGTCGTAGATCTCGGACGCAGGAATGGTGGAGGACGAACAGAAGTGACCGACCACACCGGCGACTTTCTGGTTGGTGAGGTCCTTGGCGACCGTCACCGCCTGTTTCGGTTCGCAGGCGTCATCGCCTTTGACCAGGACGATTTTCTCCCCGTTGACGCCGCCCGCCGCGTTGACCGCATCGGCCGCCGCTTGGGCTCCCTTCATGTACTGCTCGCCAAATGCCGCGTTGGCGCCGGTCATGGGGCCCGCCACACCGATTTTCACATCAGCTTGTGCAAACGCAGAAACACCCAGCGCAGTAGCGACTGCGAGGGCCAGAAAGCCTTTCTTGTAAAACGTCTGGGACATGAGGTGGTGCTCCAAGGTTTTTTTTAGTTGGCACTGCGACTTCACTGGATTGCTCAGAGCAAGGGCCGTGCCATCGGTTTTTTATTCTTCAAAAAGTCGCTGCTTTCTTGTTATTTCGACTGTTTCGTTCCCATTTTCATTGGGCGTGCAACCGTCTAAACCGCGGAAGGTGAAACCATTTGTTTTTTCAGGCGCAACCCGCACGCGCCATCATTGCAACCGCGGCGCCAAACGACGTGCAACCAGCCTGTAACAGCCCGCGTCACCGAACTGCACACTGCTGGTGCGGGACTGCTACAACCCGCACCATTACAGGCTAGTCGCTACATCGAAAAGCGCCGCTTCCGGCAACATATTTCAACACTCAGATAACGATGCGCAGGCACTGGCCCGCGTGATACAGCGAGAACCCGGCCTCGTACAGGCAACTGCGCAAGCCCACACCTGCCAGGGGCTGCATCGGTGCGAAAGGAATCGGCAATGCCTGAGGATTTCCGTTACACAGGTAGTCGGCGAAGGCCTTGCCGACCACAGTGCCGGTGGTCACGCCACGGCCGTTGTACCCGGTGACGGCCACCAATCCGGGGGCCGGCTCGAACAAGCGCATCAAGTGATCGGGGGTGAACGCAATGCGCCCGGTCCAGGTGCATTCCCATTCGACGGGCTTGAGGTTGGGGAAATAATGCTGCTGTACCCGGTCGGCCCAGGCCTTGAGAAACCAGGTCGGTTTCTGATTGCCGTTACCGAGGCTGCCCAGTAGCAGACGTCCATCCTTGTCGCGGCGGATGCTGCTCAGCACCTGGCGGGTATCCCACGAGCCCTGCCCGCCGGGGAGGATTTCCTGGGCGGCGTCTTCGGTCAGCGGCACCGAAGCGACCTGATAGTAGTAACCGGGGAAGAAATTGCGCTTGAGCTCGGTCCAGTCGCCTTCGGTGTAGGCGTTGGAGGCAATCACCACTTGTTCGGCCAGCACCGAACCCTGCCCGGTCTGCACCGACCATTGCTGGCCCTGACGTTCAAGGCGGGTGACCGGGGAATGATCGAACATTTGCCCGCCGAGACTCGCCACGGCTTTCGCCAGCCCGGTGACATACGCCATCGGGTTGAGCGTACCGGCACGCCGGTCGAGCAGCGCGGCGGCAATCTTTTGCGTACCGGTCGCCTGTTCACAGGCCTTGCCGGTCAGCAGTTCGACCGGTGCCCCCCGGCGTTTCCACTGTTCCTCGCGACTGCGCAGATCCGCCTCGCCCTTGGCGTTGTGCGCCATGTGCAGGGTGCCTTCGCGGCGCAACTGGCAATCGATGTTGTATTTATCCACAAGGCTGAACACCAGCGCCGGCGCCGCACCGAGCATGCGGTTGAGCTGACTGCCGACCGCCTCGCCGAAGCCGGCCTCGATCTCGTCCGGCGGAATCCACATCCCGGCGTTGACCAGCCCGACGTTGCGCCCCGACCCGCCATGCCCGGCGCGATGGGCTTCGAGCACGCAGACGCTTTTGCCCTTTTCCAACAGATGCAGCGCCGCCGACAGCCCGGTGAACCCGGCGCCGATCACGCAGACATCAACCTTGACCTCGCCCCTGAGCGCCGCGTTATCCGGTCGTTGCGGCGTGAGTTTTTCCCACAGACATTCTTCGCGTAACGGCATTGCCAGACTCCAACAGAAACCTAACAAACACTGCATACCCTGTGGGAGCGGGCTTGCCCGCGAAAGCGGTATATCAGCCAATATCCATGCTGACTGACCCAGCGCTTTCGTCGGAACGCCGCCCGGAGCAAACCCGCTCCCACATGGGGATCTCCACTTGACCGAAGGGATCAGTCGAACGTAATGCCCTGCGCCAGCGGCAACTCCAGCGAGTAGTTCACGGTATTGGTCTGCCGGCGCATGTACGCGCGCCACGCATCCGAGCCCGACTCACGACCACCACCGGTTTCTTTTTCACCGCCAAACGCCCCGCCGATCTCCGCGCCGCTCGGGCCGATGTTGACGTTGGCGATACCGCAGTCGCTGCCGACCGCCGACATGAATTTCTCGGCCTCGCGCACATCGGTGGTGAAGATGCACGACGACAGGCCCTGCGGCACGGCGTTGTTCAGGCGCAGCGCCTCTTCAAAATCGCTGTAACCGACCACGTACAGGATCGGCGCGAAGGTCTCGCTGCACACCACGTCGCTCTGCTCCGGCATTTCAACGATGGCCGGCGACACGTAGTAGGCATTCGGGAATTGATCTTCCAGCTGGCGCTTGCCGCCGAACACCCGACCGCCCTCGCTCAGCGCCTGCTCCAGCGCGTCCTGCATGTTTTCGAAGCTGTGTTTGTCGATCAGCGGGCCGATCAGGTTGCCTTCCAGCGGGTGACCGATACGGACCTTGGAGTACGCGGCTTTCAGTCGGGTGACGATTTCTTCTTTCACCGATTCATGGGCGATCAGGCGACGCAACGTGGTGCACCGCTGGCCGGCGGTGCCGACGGCGCTGAACAGAATGGCGCGCACGGCCATGTCCAGATCGGCGCTCGGGCCGAGGATCATCGCGTTGTTGCCGCCCAGCTCGAGAATGCTGCGGGCAAAGCGTGCGGCGACTTTCGGCGCCACTTCGCGACCCATGCGAGTGCTGCCGGTGGCGCTGATCAGCGCGACACGCGGGTCATCCACCAGCGCTTCGCCGGCATCGCGGCCACCGATGATTACCTGGCTCAGGTGCGCCGGGGCATCGCTGAAATTCTTCAGTACGCGCTCGAACAGCGCCTGGCAGGCCAGCGCGGTCAGCGGAGTCTTTTCCGACGGTTTCCACACCACCGGGTTGCCGCAGACCAGCGCCAGCGTGGTGTTCCACGCCCACACCGCGACCGGGAAGTTGAACGCACTGATCACACCGACCACGCCCAGCGGATGCCAGGTTTCACGCATGTGGTGGCCCGGACGCTCGGAGGCGATGGTCAAGCCGTACAACTGGCGGGACAGGCCGACGGCGAAGTCGCAGATGTCGATCATCTCCTGCACTTCACCGAGGCCTTCCTGCGTGATCTTGCCCGCTTCCCACGACACCAGTTCGCCGAGGTCGGCCTTGTATTCACGCAACACTTCACCGAACTGACGCACCAGCTCACCACGACGCGGCGCCGGCACCTTGCGCCATTGTTCGAACGCATGATCTGCGCGACTGATGTGCTGCTCCACTTCGGCCGGGCCTTCCCAGTTCACGGCGCCGATGCGGCTGCCGTCGATGGGCGAATGCACCGGCACTTTGCCGTTCTGGTACAGGGCCGGGTTCACACCAAGACGATCAAGCAATGCGGCAACCATGGGTCACTCCTCAAGCAAAAAACTGAATGTGTGCGGGCGCGTTTTCACGACCGGGCAGGCCTTTAGTTGTAGCGTCAGGAAGGCTGTGCAACAAACGACCTTTACGCGAGATATCATTCCGTTTATTCATGCTGCGCAGAAAGACAAGAAAAGGATCGCCCATGCTGAACAAACGCCACTTGCCGTCGATCACCGCGTTGCAGTGCTTCGAGGCCGTGACCCGGCACCTGAGTTTCACCCGGGCCGCCGAGGAACTGAACCTGACCCAGAGCGCCGTCAGCAAGCAGGTGGCGCAACTCGAAGAATTGCTGCAGCACTTGTTGTTCCGCCGGGTGCGCCGCCGTTTGCAGATGACCCCGGCCGGCGATCTGTATCTGGTGGAAGTCAGAAAAATCCTGACCCAGGTCGAGATGTCGACCCATTACCTGCGTTCCTACGGTGGCGAGACCGAAGTCCTGCGCGTCTCTACACCCTCGACCTTCGGCGCCCGTTGGCTGGTGCCGCGCCTCAAGGGCTGGCGCCTGCGCCATCCGTCGATTCATCTGGATCTGTGCAACGAGCAGGAGGCCGATGATCTGCTGCAAGGGCGCAGCGACCTGGCATTCTATTTCGGCCAGGGTTCACGCCCCGGTACTGAATGCCTGAAGTTGTTCGGCGAAGAGCTTGTGCCGGTCTGCGCGCCGAGCAGCCTGCCGGACACGCCGTTGACTGATCCAACGCAACTCACCGATCTGGTCCTGCTGCAGAATGCTTCGCGCCCGCAAGCGTGGCACGACTGGTTCGACAGCCAGGGTTTCCAGACCGAACACAGTTACCACGGCCCGCGTTTCGAAACCTTTTATATGTGCATCCGCGCCGCTCAGGTCGGCTGCGGCGTCGCCCTGCTGCCCAGGTTTCTGGTGGAAGAGGAATTGGCCGACGGCAAACTGGTCATTCCCTGGCAGCACGCCATGCCCAGCACCGACGCGTATTACCTGGCCTACCCGGAACACGCGGCGGAAGTGCCCAAGGTGCGGGATTTCGTGAAGTGGATGCTGGAGCAGATCGACAGTCCTGATGCGGTCTGAGGCGCTGTGCCGGGATAAAAATCGCTGGCAATCCCCACCCCGGATATGCGCCACTAGCGCCATTGATTGATACCGCGCCAATGCGCGGCCCGCCTGGAGACCCCGTTATGAGCGAGAGTGTGTTTGCCGATCGCATCGTGCAGAACCTGCTCGACACCGACTTCTACAAGCTGACGATGATGCAGGCGGTGCTGCACAACTACCCCAACGTCGAAGTCGAATGGGAGTTTCGTTGCCGCAATGCCGAGGATCTGCGCCCGTATCTGGCGGAGATCCGCTTCCAGGTCGAGCGTCTGGCCGAGTTGAGCCTGAGCGCCGATCAGTTGAGTTTTCTCGAGCGCATCTCGTTCCTCAAGCCGGATTTCCTGCGCTTCCTCGGTCTGTTCCGCTTCAATCTGCGCTACCTGCACACCGGCATCGAGAACGGCGAGCTGTTCATCCGCCTGCGCGGACCGTGGCTGCATGTGATTCTGTTTGAAGTGCCGCTGCTGGCGATCGTCAGCGAAGTGCGCAACCGCTATCGCTACCGCGAAACGGTGCTGGAACAGGCCCGCGAACAGCTTTACCGCAAGTTCGACTGGCTCACCGCCAACGCCTCGGCCGAAGAACTGTCGCAGTTGCAGGTCGCCGATTTCGGCACACGTCGCCGTTTTTCCTACCGCGTGCAGGAAGAAGTGGTGAACGTGCTCAAGCACGATTTCCCCGGCCGTTTCGTCGGCACCAGCAACGTGCACCTGTCCCGCGAACTGGACATGAAACCCCTGGGCACCATGGCCCACGAATGGATCATGGCCCACCAGCAACTCGGCCCGCGATTGATCGACAGCCAGATCGCCGCCCTCGATTGCTGGGTCCGCGAGTATCGCGGCCTGCTGGGGATCGCCCTGACCGACTGCATCACTACCGACGCGTTCCTCGGTGATTTCGATCTGTTCTTCGCCAAGCTGTTCGACGGTCTGCGCCACGATTCCGGGGACCCGGTGCTGTGGGGCGAAAAATGCATCGCCCACTATCACAAGCTCGGCATCGACCCGATGAGCAAGACTCTGGTGTTCTCCGACAGCCTGACGCTGCCCAAATCGCTGGAGATCTTCCGGGCGCTGCGGGGCCGGATCAATGTCAGCTTCGGTATCGGCACCAACCTGACCTGCGACATTCCGGGTGTCGAGCCGATGAGCATCGTGCTTAAAATGACCGCGTGCAACGGCCAACCGGTGGCGAAGATCTCCGACGAGCCGGGCAAGACCCATTGCAAAGACCCGAATTTCGTCGCCTATTTGCGACACGTTTTCCAGGTTCCTGCCGTTTCCAGCCTATCTAGCAAGGAGTGAATTCATGCAAGCCGTACAGCGTGAGATTGCTGAACAGCTCAAGGTCCAGCCGCCATTCGCCGACTACCATGCCCTTCAGGCCGAAGTCGCCCGGCGCATCACCTTCATCCAGGATTGCCTGGTCAACTCCGGCCTCAAGACCCTGGTGCTGGGCATCAGCGGCGGTGTCGACTCGCTGACTGCAGGCCTGCTGGCCCAGCGCGCCATGCGTGAACTGCGCGAGCGCACTGGCGACAGCGCCTACAAGTTCATCGCCGTGCGCCTGCCGTACGACGTGCAGTTCGACGAACACGACGCCCAGGCTTCGGTGGACTTCATCGCCCCGGACGAGCGCCATACCGTCAACATCGGCCCGGCGGTCAAATCCCTGGCCGGCGAAGTCGCAGCCTTCGAAGGCAAGCACGCGGTGTCGGTGGATTTCGTGCTCGGCAACACCAAGGCGCGGATGCGCATGGTCGCCCAGTACACCATCGCCGGCGCAGCCCATGGCCTGGTAATCGGCACCGACCACGCGGCGGAAGCGGTGATGGGTTTCTTCACCAAGTTCGGTGACGGCGCCTGCGACCTGGCCCCGCTCAGCGGTCTGGTGAAAAACCAGGTCCGGGCCATCGCCCGCAGCTTCGGCGCACCGGAATCGCTGGTGGAAAAAGTGCCGACGGCGGATCTGGAAGACCTGTCGCCGGGCAAACCGGACGAAGCCTCCCACGGCGTGACCTACGCCGAGATCGACGCCTTCCTGCACGGCGAGCCGGTGCGTCAGGAAGCGTTCGACATCATCGTCAACACCTACAAAAAGACTCATCACAAGCGCGTCATGCCGTTTGCGCCCTGAATTTCAGGCATGAAAAAAGCGTCCTTCGGGACGCTTTTTTTGCCTGCGGCTTTCTTACTTCACAACCACTGTGCCTTTCATCATCGAGATGTGGCCAGGGAACGAGCAGAAGAAACCATAATCGGTGCCGGCTGCCAGTTTCGATACATCGATGGTCAGCGAGTCTTTCTCGCCGGCGCCGATGATTTTGGTGTGGGCGATAACGCGCTCGTCACCGTCCTTCAGGTAGTTCTTGTCGATGCCGGCGGCCAGGCCGTCGGTGGCGATCGGCTGCATGTCAGCGGTCTTGCTGACCACCAGGTTGTGGCCCATGACATTCTTCGGCAGGCTGCCGGAGTGGGTCAGTTCGACGGTGAACGTCTTGCAGCTCTTGTCGATCACGATCTCCTTGGTGTTGAAGGACATCTGGTCGGTGGAATCGACGGTGGTTTTGCACTCGGCAGCCATCAATTGGCTGCTGGCCAGCGCCAGCAGGGATACCGCAACAACTTTGGAAAACATGGTGAATCTCCAAGGCAGGGTTAACAAAAACACGAGTGGTGGAAAGACTGCCTGAAATCTTCGCAAGTTCCTATGACTTGAGTCAAAAATTGTATACAACTTTCAGGCTATGACACTCATCGAAACAATCTAACAGCCAGACGTTTGGCCGGGACGTATCTTCAGAGCTCAACTCAACTGGAGCATCAGTCATGTCCCTCAACAGCCTGTTGTACAGTCTGCTCGCCGCCTACGCCTGTGGCGCCAGCGGCACCTATGAAACCCCGAAACGCGAAGTCTAGCCCTTGGATCAAGGCGTGCCAGCCATTACCCTGTGACGGATTGACCCAGGAGGAAGGCATGTCTCTCACATCCGTTTGTGTATTTTGCGGTGCCAACGCCGGCACCACCCCGGCGTACACCGAAGCCGCCATCGCCCTCGGCACAGCCATTGCCGAGCGCAAACTGACCCTGGTCTACGGCGGTGGCGCTGTCGGCCTCATGGGGATCGTCGCGGATGCCGCACTGGCGGCCGGCGGCGAAGTGATCGGCATCATTCCGCAGAGCCTGATGGACAAGGAAATCGGCCACAAGAGCCTGACGCGCCTGGAAGTGGTCGACGGCATGCACGCGCGCAAGGCGCGGATGGCTGAACTCAGCGATGCGTTCATCGCCCTGCCCGGCGGCCTCGGCACGCTTGAAGAGCTGTTCGAAGTCTGGACCTGGGGCCAGCTCGGTTACCACGGCAAGCCGCTGGGCCTGCTGGAAGTGAACGGTTTCTACAGCAAACTCACGGCATTTCTCGATCACATCGTCGGCGAAGGCTTCGTTCGCGCACCGCACCGTGACATGCTGCAAGTAAGCGAATCGCCGCAAACGCTGCTCGATGCCCTCGATCAGTGGCAGCCGACCGTCACGCCAAAGTGGGTCGACCAGAAACCCGGTTAACCCCCGGGCACCGATACAGGGCAGAATACGCGCCGCTCAACCTCACCTTCGACCCCAGAGGATCGCCCATGGCCAAACCCAATTACTCCTTCGCCAAGCGTCAACGTGACCTGGCCAAGGAACAGAAGAAAGAGGAAAAGCTTCAGCGCAAGAAACAGATGGCTGAAGAAGCGGCACTGAACCCTGACGGTGAAGTGGCGACCGATGATGATGCAATTGATGTTGATGCACCGAAAGATCAGACGCCAGACGCCTGAGCACATTGCTGAAACCTTGAACACAATCCCTGTGGGAGCGGGCTTGCTCGCGAAAGCGTCGTGACATTCATGACTGAACCATTGCTTTCGCGAGCAAGCCCGCTCCCACATTTGATCTTCATTCCTCCAATGGCAACACGGTGACGCGGACTTCCGGGTCGTGATTGCCACCGCCCAGAATCACCCCGCGCAACGGCGACACATCGGAGAAATCCCGGCCCCAGGCCAGGGTGATGTGTTCCAGTGCCGGCTGCACATTGTTGGTCGGATCGAAATCCACCCAGCCGAGCACCGGGCAAAACACCGAAACCCACGCATGAGACGCATCGGCGCCAATCAATCGCGGTTGCCCCGGTGGCGGCCGTGTCAGCAGGTAGCCGCTGATGTAGCGCGCCGCCAATCCTCGGGAACGCACGCAGGCCAGCATCAGGTGAGCGAAGTCCTGACAGACCCCGCGCCGGCGCTCCAGCACCTCGACCAACGGTGTCGCGACCTGCGTGGCCTCGGCATCGAAGGTGAATTCATCGAAGATCTTTTCCATCAACGCCTGTACGCCCAGCAGCAGCGGTCGCCCGGGCGGGAAACAGCTTTCGGAAAACTCGACAAAGCTGCGTTTCAAATGAACGTAGGGGGATTGAAACCGGTAACGGCAAGCTTCCAGCAGCTCGGTGGACAATGGCTGGCTGGTGTAGGTCAGCGAATTGCAGGTCTGCTCCCAGGCCGGGGACAGATTGAAATCCAGCGCCGGCCGCGCCAGCACCTCGACCGTCAGCCGGGCGTTGACCTGCAATTCATCGTGAGGCCGTTCGAACGCCAGGCGTGTCAGCGGATTGCCAAACACATCCTGCTCGTCACGCCGGGCGGTCGGTTCCGGACTGATCAGCAATTGCTGTTCGGTACAGCGCTGCCAGGCGCACTCACGGGGCCACAGGTGCGCCAGTTGCTGCGCCAGGGAGACCGGGCTGTCGTAGTGATAGCAGGTATCGTGAAGAATCTGGTAGTGGGCATTCATCAGACGGACACCGTGCGTTGGCTGACATCATCGACATGGGCGAAATGACGCAGGGCCAGTCGATCGGACACCTGGCCGCTGGCGTCGGCGATGTCTTGCAGCAGATCCGCCAGACCATCGAGGGCCGCGCGCACGCTGGATTCGCCGAACAGGGGGTTTTCCAGGCACCCCAGATCGAAGCGCGCCAGACGCTCGACCAGTTGCGGCAACCCGGCCTCCCGAGGCGCATCAAAATCGTCGCTCAAACGCTTGAGCGTGCGCGTCACCAGTTTCAACTGGAACAACACCGCATGGGGGTTCTGCTCGTCCAGCAGCAACAGGTCGAGCACCGGGATCAACTGCGCCACCGCCAGATAACGCGAGCGATAGGTGATGCTGCTGTTGCCCAGCTCCAGCAACCACTCAAGCCCCGCTTGATCGAACGCCCCGGCGCCGCGCAGGAAACCCGCGAGACTGCTGCTGAGAAACTGCAGGCGCTCGATCCGCCGGCCAATCATCAGGAAACGCCAGCCTTCGTCGCGGGTCATGTCGTCGAGGGCAAACCCGGACAGCGCCGCCAGTGACATCACCAGCCGATTGAGAAAATCCAGCAACTCGCCAAAGTCCGGCTCATCGGTGTCCAGCTCCGTCGCCTCGCGCTGCAATTCCACCAGCGCCTGCCAGTTCTCCCGCGAGAGCTTGCCGCGCACCTGCGACGCCGCCCACTGCAAGCGTTGCAGGTTGGAGCGCAGGCTGAACGACCAGTCCTCGCCAAGCAGGGCCGCGAGCAGGCGCTCTGGCAGCTCTCCTTCGTCCGGCAGCAGCATCAGGCGCTCGCCGAGCTCCACGGCAGCCTGCAAGGCTTGCGGATCATCCCCGTCGATGTAACGCGCCAGCATGATCCGCAGCAGCCGCGCGCTGTCGTCGCAGCGCTCGCAATAACGGCCGAACCAGAACAGGTTTTCCACCACCCGCGACGGAAGATAGGGATCGCGCCGCACCAGATCATGCACGCCGATGTTGCGCTGGGTCTTCCACTGCTCGCCGCTTGGCGGCCGGTCTCCCAGCACCCAAGTGTCCTTGCTCGCGCCACCACGCTGCATCGACACCACTTCGGCGTCGGCTTCGGCCGCCACCCGGGTCAGGCCACCGGGCAACACCCGATAACCATCATGACTGGCCACCGCATACATGCGCATGCCAATGGCACGCGGTTGCAACTGGCCGTCCTCGGGCTGCCAGATCGGCGCGTGGGACAGTTGCGCAAGTTCTTGCGCGACATAGGCATAAGGCCGGGCCTGCATGCGCTCGGCGAGACTCTGGCGCTGTTTCTCACTCAGATCACGCCCGAAAACGGGTGCAAAACTCTGGGACGGAAACGCCGGCTTGATCAGCAACTCCGGCAGTTTTTCCAACGCCTGGGCCAGCACCGGTGCCTCCCCGCACCACCAGGTGGCGATGGAGGGCAGGATCAGTTCTTCGCCGAACAAGTACTGATTGATCTTCGGCAAAAAACCCAAGAGCCCCGGCGACTCCAGCACGCCGCTGCCCAGAGCATTGGCCACCAGCACTCGGCCCTGACGCACGGCCTCGAGCAATCCGGGAACGCCCAGCGCCGAATCCGTACGCAGTTCCAGCGGATCGCAGAAATCATCGTCGAGCCGACGCATGATCGCGTGGACCCGACGCAGACCGCTGAGGGTTTTCAGGTAGACCGTGGCATCACGCACCGTCAGGTCGCCGCCCTCCACCAGTGGATAGCCGAGCTGACGGGCGAGATAAAGATGTTCGAAATAGCTTTCGTTGAAACGCCCCGGGGTCAGCAACACCACCAGCGGCGCGTCATCGTCGCAGGGGGCCTGACGGGCCAGGGTTTCCTGCAAGGTGCGGAAGAATCCGGCCAGGTGCTGCACCTTCAGATCCCGGTACAACTCGGGGAAGGCCCGGGACACAATGGTGCGGTTTTCCAGTGCATAACCGGCACCGGATGGCGCCTGGGTACGATCCGCGGTCACCCACCAGCGACCGTCCGGCGTGCGCGCCAGATCCACGGCATACAGATGCAGAAAGGCACCGTCCGGTGGCGCGATGCCCTGACAGGGCCAGAGGAAGTTGTTGTGGCCAAACACCAGTTCTGCCGGCAGCAGCCCTTCGCGGATCAACTGTTGCGGGCCGTACAGATCCGCCAGCACCGCATTGAGCAAGCGTGCGCGCTGGGCGATCCCGGCCGACAGTTGTTGCCACTCGTCAGCGGCGATCACGTGGGGCAGCAGATCCAGCTCCCAGGGACGATCCGCCCCCTTGGGATCGGCATAGACGTTGTAGGTGACGCCGTTTTCCTGAATCTGTCGGGTCAGCAGCGCCTGACGCTGCACCAGTTGCGCCGGGGTGCTGCGCTGCAATTGGTCGAACAGCCGCTGCCAGTGCGGACGCACCGCTCCGCTGTCGTCGAGCAGTTCGTGATAGGTGCCCGCCGTCAGCGGGTAGCGGTCAAGCAGGTCAGGCATGGAAAGCTCGGCAGCCAGCAAGGAACGGTCAGACTAACGCAGGCACATGACGCCCGGATATACGAAAAATCCGGGCGTCGTGCCTGATTCAGAAACGTCGTAAATCGAGTGTCATCGGTAGTTCGTCGTTCGTTTCAACATTGGGTATCGGAAGTTTCCCCGGCGTATGTCCGATGCGGAAGAAACGCGCCATGCGCCGGCTCTCCGCTTCGTTGGCGTTGACCGGCAGCGTCTCGTAATTGCGTCCGCCCGGATGCGCAACGTGGTACTGACAGCCGCCCAGCGAGCGCTGCATCCAGGTATCGAGCAGGTCGAACACCAGCGGCGCATGCACCGGGATCGTCGGTTGCAGGCAATTCGCCGGTTGCCACGCGCGGAAACGCACGCCGGCGACAAACTCGCCGACCCGCCCGGTCGGTTGCAGCGGCACCGGGATACCATTGCAGGTCAGCAGATAACGCTGCGGCGGCAGCCCCGTGAGCTTGACCTGCAAACGCTCCAGCGATGAGTCGACGTAGCGTACCGTGCCGCCCGCCGCGCCCTCCTCACCCAGCACATGCCAGGGCTCAAGGGCCTGGCGCAACTCCAGTTCGATACCGTTGACGGCGTAATCGCCGACCTTTGGGAAGCGAAACTCCAGATGCGCCGCAAACCATTCGGCACGCAGGGGGTAACCGGCGTTGTTGAGCTCGACGATGACGTCGGCGAAGTCCTGCTCGATGAAATGCGGCAGCAGGAAACGGTCATGCAACTCGGTGCCCCAGCGCGCCAGCTTCGGCGGTGCATAAGGCTCGCGCCAGAACCGCGCCACCAGTGCCCGCAGCAACAGCTGCTGAGCCAGACTCATGCGCGCATGGGGCGGCATCTCGAACGCGCGCAACTCCAGCAGACCGAGGCGCCCGGTGGCGCCGTCCGGTGAATACAGCTTGTCGATGCAGAACTCGGCGCGGTGGGTGTTGCCGGTGACGTCGATCAGCAGATTGCGCAACAGCCGATCCACCAGCCATGGCGCGCACTCTTCTCCCGGTGCGGGCATTTGCGCGAAGGCGATTTCCAGTTCATACAGCGCGTCGTTGCGCGCTTCATCGACTCGCGGCGCCTGAGAAGTCGGGCCGATGAACAGACCGGAAAACAGGTAGGACAGCGATGGATGGTTGTGCCAGTAGCTGATCAGGCTGCGCAGCAGATCCGGGCGGCGCAAAAACGGTGAGTCCGCCGGCGTCGCGCCGCCGAGCACGAAATGGTTTCCGCCGCCCGTACCGGTGTGGCGCCCGTCGATCATGAACTTCTCGGTGGACAGCCGGGTCTGGCGCGCTTCTTCGTACAGAAACTCTGTGCGTTCGACCAACTCGTCCCAGGTCGCCGACGGCTGCACGTTGACCTCGATCACGCCAGGATCCGGGGTGATGCGGAAGTTGCTCAAACGCGGATCGCTCGGCGGCTCATAGCCTTCCAGCAATACCGGGCAATGCAGCTCCTCGGCGGTGGCTTCGATGGCCGCCACCAGTTCCAGATAATCCTCGACCCGCTCCAGCGGCGGCATGAACAGGTACAACCGGCCTTCCCGGGCCTCGGCGCAGAAGGCGGTGCGGGTCAGCCAATCAGCGGACTCGTCGATCTTCGGTGCACGTTCGTCCACCGGAGCCGGCTCACGGTGATCGTTGAGCTGAGTCGTTTCGGGCAACTCGGGGAAATCCTGATTCGGATCGTTCGGATGAATGAACGGATACTCCGCCGCCTTCACCCAGGGCTGTGAACCCAACGGCAGGCGATAGCCCAGCGGTGAATCCCCCGGCACCAGCCGGCAATGCTCATCGCGCAGATACCAGCGCCCGCTCTGCCACTGATCGCCCTTGGCGGTGCGCGCCAGCGGAAGCACCTGGCCGATGACCTTATCCAGCCCCTGACTGAACACCTTGCGCAGTCGCGCACGTTCCAGTGGTTCCTCCAGACGCGAGTCTTCAGCGCTGACGTTGCTCGGCAAGGCGCCCTCGCGCCAGAGGTAATAGAAATTGTCTTCGTAGGCCGGGAACACGAAGCGTGTCGGCAGTTTCAGGCGCTCGGCGACACTCGCCAGAAAGCGTCCGGCCAGTGCGCCATCGGCGCCGTAATCCTGCTGCTCGTCGGCGATCAACGCGTTGTTGTGCCAGATCGGCACGCCGTCGCGGCGCCAGTAGCAATTGAGCGACCAGCGCGGCAGTTGTTCTCCGGGATACCACTTGCCCTGACCGAAATGCACCAGCCCTTTTGGCGCGTAGTGTTTGCGCATGCGCTGGAACAGCTCGGCGGAAAGCCGGCGCTTGTCCGGGCCGAGCGCAGCGGTGTTCCATTCGGCGCCGTCCGGGTCGTCGATGGACACGAAGGTCGGTTCGCCGCCCATGGTCAGGCGCACGTCGCCTTCCAGCAGGTCGGCATCGATCTGCCGGCCCAGGGCCTGGATCGCCAGCCACTGTTCATCGGTGTAAGGCTTGGTCACCCGTGGCGCTTCCCAGACCCGCTCCACGGACATTTCGTGGCTGAACTCGCATTCGCAAGGCTCCACCAGACCGCTGATCGGCGCCGCGGAAGACGGATCGGGACTGCAGGCCAACGGGATATGCCCTTCCCCGGCGAACAGCCCCGACGTCGCATCGAGACCGATCCAGCCCGCTCCCGGCAGATACACCTCGCACCACGCGTGCAGGTCGGTGAAATCCACTTCGGTGCCGGACGGGCCGTCGAGGCTTTTCACGTCGGCGGTCAGCTGAATCAGGTAACCGGAAACGAAACGCGCTGCCAGCCCGAGATTGCGCAGCAGTTGCACCAGCAGCCACGCCGAATCGCGGCAGGAACCGGAGGCGTGTTCGAGGGTATGTTCCGGGGTCTGCACACCCGGCTCCATGCGGATCAGGTAATTGATGTCTTCGCTCAGACGCTGGTTGAGCGCTACCAGGAAATCCACGGCCGGCAGCGGCGTACGGTCGATGGCGTCCAGATAGGCCTTGAATGTCGGCGTCAGCGGCAGGGTTTCAAGGTACGGCGCCAGTTCCTTGCGCTCATCGGCGGCGTAGGCAAAGGGGATTTTCTCGGCATAGGGTTCAAGGAAAAAGTCGAACGGGTTGAACACCGCCATCTCGGCCAGCAGGTCGACCTCGATCCGCAGCTCGGCGGTTTTCTCGGGGAACACCAGCCGTGCAAGGTAGTTGCCCTGAGGGTCCTGCTGCCAATTGATGAAGTGCTGCTCGGGGGAGACTTTCAGTGAATAAGACAAAATCCGCGTGCGGCTGTGGGCAGCCGGGCGCAGACGCACGATCTGCGGGCCGAGTTCGACAGCGCGGTCGTAGCGGTAATGCGTGACGTGATGCAATGCGACATGAATCGACACGGCGTGCCTCCTGCGAGCCCAAGCGTATTCGAAAGCGCGCAAGACTTATGCCATGCAGAGGCTTGGGCGCTTTCCCGGAATGCTCAGGGCAGTACAGCACCAAAATCGGGCGATGCGGTGAAATGGTTTGGCACAGTTGCACGCAAATGTTGCGAGGCACAACGCAGAACGCCAACCCGAAGGTTGGCGTTCTGTTCAGCTCAAGTGCGTTTTAGCGCGGTACGACCGGCTTGCGTGCCGGTTTCGGTCCCTTGCCTTTCGCGGCTTCCTTGCGCTCCTTGGCGGCCTGCTGGTTGCGGGCGAATGCCGCGGCCTTGGCCTGTTCACGCTTGTCCCAGGGATTGCCGCCGTCGCTGGCGCGCGGTGGCAGGCCGTTGTGCTGGGTGAGGATCCTGGTGGTCTTCTCTTTTACGTCCTTCGCCACTTTATGGCTGCCGGCCGGCGTCGAGTTCTTGCGACGGGCACTCTGGTAGCTGTCGGTGGCCGGTTGATGCGTCGGGATCAACTGGTGCTTGCCGGGCCCGATCAGGTCGGCGCGGCCCATGCGGATCAGCGCTTCACGCAGCATCGGCCAGCCTTTCGGGTCGTGATAACGCAGGAACGCCTTGTGCAGACGGCGCTGCTCCTCGCTCTTGACGATGGTCACGCCGTCGCTCTTGTAGGTGACCTTGCGCAGCGGGTTCTTGCCCGAGTGGTACATCGCGGTGGCGGTGGCCATCGGCGACGGATAGAACGCCTGGACCTGGTCGGCACGGAAGCCGTTGCCCTTGAGCCACAGGGCCAGGTTCATCATGTCTTCGTCGGTGGTGCCCGGGTGCGCGGCGATGAAGTACGGAATCAGGTACTGCTCTTTCCCGGCTTCCTTGGTGTACTTCTCGAACATGCGCTTGAAGCGATCGTAGGTGCCGATCCCCGGTTTCATCATCTGGTTGAGCGGACCTTCCTCGGTGTGTTCCGGGGCGATCTTCAGGTAACCACCGACGTGATGCGTCACCAGCTCCTTGACGTACTCCGGCGACTCGACCGCAAGGTCGTAACGCAGGCCGGAGGCGATCAGGATCTTCTTCACACCCGGCAACGCACGGGCGCTGCGGTACAGCTGAATCAGCGACGAGTGGTCGGTGTTCAGGTTCGGGCAGATGCCCGGGAACACGCAGGACGGCTTGCGGCACGCGGATTCGATTTCCGGGCTCTTGCAGGCGATGCGGTACATGTTCGCGGTCGGGCCGCCGAGGTCGGAAATGACGCCGGTGAAACCCGGCACCTTGTCGCGGATCTCTTCGATTTCACGAATGATCGACTCTTCGGAACGGTTCTGGATGATCCGGCCTTCATGCTCGGTGATCGAGCAGAAGGTGCAGCCACCGAAGCAGCCCCGCATGATGTTCACCGAGAAACGGATCATGTCGTAGGCCGGGATCTTTTCCTTGCCGTACGCAGGATGCGGAACACGTGCGTAAGGCATGCCGAACACGTAGTCCATTTCTTCAGTGGTCATCGGAATCGGCGGCGGGTTGAACCAGACGTCGATCTCGCCATGCTTCTGGACCAGCGCACGGGCGTTGCCCGGGTTGGTTTCCAGGTGCAGCACGCGGTTGGCATGGGCATACAGGACCGGGTCGTTGCGCACCTTTTCCATCGACGGCAGGCGGATCACGGTCTTGTCGCGAGTCATTTTCGGGCTGGCCAGGATCTGCACGACCTTGGCTTCCTGCGGGTCTTCAACCGGGCCCTTCTCCTGCTCGATCGCGCAAGCCTGAGTGTCCTGGGTGTTGACGTACGGGTTGATGATCTTGTCGATCTTGCCCGGACGGTCGATGCGCGTGGAGTCGACTTCGTACCAGCCTGCTGGCGTATCACGGCGGATGAATGCGGTACCGCGCACATCGGTGATGTCTTCAATCTTGTGACCGTAGGACAGACGCTGGGCGACTTCAACGATCGCCCGCTCGGCGTTGCCGTACAGCAGGATGTCGGCGCTGGCGTCGATCAGGATCGAGTTGCGCACGCGATCCTGCCAGTAGTCGTAGTGGGCGATGCGGCGCAGGGAGGCTTCGATGCCGCCGAGCACGATCGGCACGTGCTTGTAGGCTTCCTTGCAGCGCTGGCTGTAGACCAGGCTCGCGCGATCCGGACGCTTGCCGGCCATGCCACCCGGGGTATAGGCGTCGTCGGAACGGATTTTCTTGTCCGCGGTGTAGCGGTTGATCATCGAGTCCATGTTGCCGGCCGCGACGCCGAAGAACAGATTCGGCTCGCCGAGCTTCATGAAGTCGTCTTTGGACTGCCAGTTCGGCTGGGCAATGATCCCGACGCGGAAGCCTTGCGACTCCAGCAGCCGGCCGATGATCGCCATGCCGAACGACGGGTGATCGACGTAGGCATCTCCCGTCACAATGATGATGTCGCAGGAATCCCAGCCGAGCTGATCCATCTCCTCCCTGCTCATCGGCAGGAACGGCGCTGGCCCGAAACATTCGGCCCAATATTTTGGATAGTCAAATAACGGCTTGGCTGCTTGCATGTCGATAACCGGTGTTGGCTTTCATTGAATTTCGCGGGCGCGGAATATAGCACAAATTTTGACCAATTCCGACGGCCGTGGTCGGTTTCTCTCCCCTTTGTCCCACCGGCCACACACCGGCTCCAAAAGATGCCCTTCAACTTATTCAAGGATGAATAAAGATGCCTGCAAAACCACCGTCAAGAAGCGTAACCACCGTCGAGGTGCATAACCCGCCTTTGCGATCAAACCATGACCACCTGCCACGGCAGGACGTCTCGCACGCTATCCGTCCTGCCGAGCACAGCCTCATCAATGGACAGACATCGGACAGAATCCCGGACAGCACAGACCCGGACATGATCTCTCAAGCACCTTCGGTGAGTGTCAGCGAAACTCATTCATACCCGACCGCAATACCCGCACCACCTTTACTTGAAGCCTACAGGGTCGGCCCGAACATCCGATTGCCGGTCGCCGACGCATCAGGATTCAGAAGGTTAAAGGGCCGGCAGTTCGTCGATATGCACGATGGCAGCATCCTGCAGATCAGCCTGGATCCCGACACCGCCCTCTACCGGGCCAGACTGGGAAGTGAATCAAGGCCCTCGGGCCCGATTCTCTTCCATGATCCCGATAGCAACCGATGGCATCCGCTGATCGACTTCGAAAAGAGCCCACTCCCACTCTCCGCCAGCCGGCTGGCGACTTTCAGGACGCCTCTGGACTTCTCCGGAGCAGACCCGGACAGCGACGGCCTGCATCGTTTTGAAGGCAAGCGCTACGTCATCATCGAAAACCATGCCCATCAGGTGATGCGCGACGTTGACGCTTCATCTCCCCAGCGCAATGTCTGGCGCGTCGTCAATCCGAAGGACCCGGTCGCCGCCGACAGCGAAAATGTCTATCGCGCAAGCCGATCCGGTGAAACACTGGCCATCACCCGCAATTCCGATGGCATCTGGACAACAAGTCTGGATGGACTCAAGGGAGGCATGCGTCGTACTGCACAGACTCAGGACAGCAAAGCCTATTTGCTTCAAAAATATGAGCCCATCAGAAACGCCTTCGAGGCGTTAGTCACCTCCAACAAGCGCTATGGAGAACTCTGGGACAGTGCCCGAGATCTTCCTGAGGGAAGCCAGGCAGAGAAAGAGGCGCTGATCAGGCTTGAAGTGCACATCATCAAGCACACAAGAATGCAAGCCGAATACGTCAAGTCACTGATCGACAACAAGGACTGGTTGATCCTGCTGAAGGCCGGCGGGCTCTACAAAAGCGAACTGCATACTCAACAGTTGAACAGAGTCGACTACCTCAACAAGCTGATTGCCGCGATGGATCACAGGGCCTATCCGACCAGACATCCAATAACGGTCGAGTCGCTAAAGAGCAATTTTGCCCATCTCAACAAAAAGCTGAAGATCATGAATGACCGCCAGGATGTCATGGATCAGATTCGCAAAGCCGACCGTAGTGCAACATCAGATCTGGACGATATGAACCGTGGAGTACCCACCGTAGATCAGATCCATTCCAATCAATACAACATCTGCCTGCGCCTGATTTCCGACGACCCCGAAAATCCGTCGCCTCTCGGCATGCGCAGTGCAATGGCCTTGCACCTGTTGAAAAAGGATTTGCACGAAGTCTATGGTGACTCCGAAGCGCTGGCGCTGCATTTGACGCTGGAAAACATCAGGAGTGACAGAGCCGGGTTCGAATCTCTGGATACTTCAGCGGATCCGGTCAAGGCGCAATACGTCAGCCATGCATTGTCCCTGATGCATGTGTTCGAAACGAAAATCGACAACCGCCTGAACGCAATCCATGAACAGGTCGACAGCAACAGCCAATTACCTCTTTACGATCAGGACATCGATTTCGATTTTCTTCCGGAGCAGTCCGCTGCGGAGGCCGAGGCAACCGCCCCGCGAAAACTGTTCCGGACACGCCACCATGGCACTTACCGGGTTCTGGTGGGGGAGCAGGACACAGCAGCGGATGGCAGCATTACTCTCAAGGTTCCCGATCTTTTCAAGCCGCACCAGCCACCTCAACGCTACGAGAACATCGAAGGTGAGTGGCAACAGGTTCGCCCCGCCGTCGCGCTCACACCCAGACCACAACTTGTGAGCGACGCGACTGAATCCCTTCAACGCGTGAATGAATACGTAACCCAGGCCCGGATCATGGAAGCCCGCAAAGCCAATCCGACCAATATCGTCGAATTTTTGGGCGCAGAGACGGATCGTTTCAGGGATCTGGCGCAACGTCTGGAGGCCACTGATCGGGTGACAGAAGACGCCGAGGTCAGCGGATTGATCAGTCGGCTCAGAACCGCCGCGGCATCAATGGAGACCGAAGGACAGTCCATTCTGATACGGATGTACAAAAACAAGGATGTGCTGGATGTACTGCGCCTGAACTTCCTGCTCGATCACTCACAGCTGAAAGTCGTGAAAACGGTAGAACGCAAACAAATGGGCAAGGGAAGGGACAAGTCATTCCTCGATGTCTACTCGATCAACGACCGTTCAGACAATTCGCAGTTGTGGGAGGCCCACTTTCACTACGACAGGCAAGATCGCGCAGCGCTGGACTACACGCTCAAGGGTGCACACATGAAAACCCTGGGACAAAGCAAGCTCGGCAGCGCGTTTCAACAGCGCGAAGCACAGGCTGGCCGACCCCACCAGCGGATCTGGCGGGAACTCATCAGTCCGCGAGTTGCCCAGAAACTGTTTGATCACCTGACGTGATCAATCGCGTTACTCATCGTCATCGAAGTTGTAACTGCCCGGCGCGAGGTTTTCGAAGCGCGTGTACTTGCCGATAAAGGCAAGACGGATGAAGCCGATCGGGCCGTTCCGCTGTTTGCCGATGATGATTTCGGCGATGCCTTTGTGCTCGGTTTCCGGGTGATACACCTCGTCCCGGTACACGAACATGATCACGTCGGCGTCCTGCTCGATCGCTCCGGATTCCCGCAAGTCGGAGTTCACCGGGCGCTTGTTGGGGCGTTGTTCCAGGGAGCGGTTGAGCTGCGACAGAGCCACCACCGGGCAGTTGAATTCCTTGGCCAGGGCTTTCAGCGATCGGGAGATCTCGGAAATCTCGTTGGTCCGGTTGTCACCGCTGGATCCAGGGATCTGCATCAGCTGCAGGTAGTCGATCATGATCAGGCCGATGTCGCCGTGCTCGCGCACCAGACGCCGGGTCCGGGCACGCATCTCAGACGGGCTGATACCGGCGGTGTCATCGATGAACAGTTTACGGTCGTTGAGCAGGTTGACCGCCGAAGTCAGACGGGGCCAGTCGTCGTCTTCCAGTTGGCCGGAACGCACTTTGGTCTGGTCGATACGCCCAAGGGACGACAGCATACGCATGATCAGCGATTCGCCTGGCATCTCGAGGGAGTACACCAGCACCACCTTGTCGCTGCGCAACACGGCGTTTTCCACCAGGTTCATCGCAAAAGTCGTCTTACCCATCGACGGACGACCGGCGACGATGATCAGGTCGGCCGGTTGCAGGCCGCTGGTCTTCTCGTCGAGATCGGTGTAACCGGTGGACAGGCCCGTGATCGAGTCAGCGGTGTTGAACAGGGTGTCGATACGGTCGATGGCCTTGGTCAACAGGTCATTCACGCCCACCGGGCCGCCGGTTTTTGGCCGGGCCTCGGCAATCGCGAAGATCTGCCGTTCGGCTTCGTCGAGGATTTCCTCGGCGGTACGACCTTCAGGGTTGAAGGCGCTGTCGGCAATTTCGGTGCTGATGCCGATCAACTGACGCAACGTCGCACGCTGGCGGACGATTTGCGCATAGGCCTTGATGTTGGCGACGGACGGCGTGTTCTTCGCCAGTTCGCCGAGGTAGCCCAGGCCGCCGACTTGCGAGGTCTGACCTTCCTTGTCCAGTTGCTCGGCAAGGGTCACGACGTCGATCGGCGAGTTCTGATCGGCCAGCTTGGCGATCGCACGGAAAATCAGACGGTGGTCATGCCGGTAGAAATCGCCGTCGGAGACTTGATCGAGCACGCGCTCCCAGGCGTTGTTGTCCAGCATCAGACCACCGAGCACGGCCTGTTCGGCCTCGATGGAATGCGGCGGCACCTTCAGCGCGGCGGTTTGCAGATCGTATTGCTCGGGAGCGGAAATTTCGTTCATGGCCACTTTTTATTCAGGAAAAGCAGGGATTGCAGAAAGACAAAGGGCACGACCTGAAGACAGGATCGTGCCCGATGTTAACCGTCTGGCGAACAAGCCGCCAGTCGATCAGGTGTTGCTTAAGCTGCTACCACGACAACGCGCACGGTGGCTTCAACTTCGGCGTGCAGGTGCACAGCCACGTCGAATTCACCCACGTTGCGGATGGTGCCGTTCGGCAGACGAACTTCGCTTTTCGCCACTTCAACGCCGGAGGCGGTCAGTGCGTCAGCGATGTCGTGAGTACCGATCGAACCGAACAGCTTGCCTTCGTCGCCAGCGGTGGCAGTGATGGTCACTTCCAGCTCGGCCAGGTGGGCTGCGCGGCTTTCAGCCGATGCTTTACGGTCTGCGGCAGCTTTTTCCAGCTCAGCACGACGCTCTTCGAACGCAGCCAGGTTGGCAGCGGTCGCAGCGGTGGCTTTGCCGAAAGGCAGCAGGTAGTTACGGCCGTAACCGGCCTTAACGTTTACTTTGTCGCCCAGGTTGCCCAGGTTGGCGATTTTTTCCAGAAGGATCAGTTGCATGTGGAAATCCTCTTAACTTTTAACCTTCACCGTTCGCGTTATCGGTGTCTTTCGACACGTGACGACCGCGAAAATCAATCAGGCTGTCGACAATGGCCAAGACCACAAGCAACGGACCGAGCAAGTGCATGAAAGGCACGAGCGTGACGTATATCCCCACCAGCCAGAAACCGGCCAGCCGTTTCTGCGCCACCAGCCCGTGAACCAGAGCCAGACCTGCGAAGAACAGCGGCACACTGCACAACGGCAACAGAACCAGTGCGTGCAGACCGAAGAACGGTGCCACACACATGACGGCCAGAAGCGACAGCGCAACGCCTTTCGGCAGTCGGATGGCGCGAAACTCGCGACCGAAACCGCCGGGGTTATACAACAACGCCTGCCAGTAGCGCCCAAGAATCAGGCACAGCACGCTAAAAACCTGCAACGACACCGCTGTCGAGATGATCGACAGTGGAACCGCCAATCCCGTGAGAATCGCCTTCTGGTCTGCCGAGAATTTCTCGTAGACCTCACCCATCGCCAGCGGCAAGACTTGTTCAAACGTCTGCGCCAGCGCTTCGGTGAAGGAACCGAAAACGGATCCCAGGCTCACGGCAATCAACAATCCCACGGCCACGCTGACCAGCAGCACGCGATTCCAGGTGTGTTCGGCGCGTAAAACCAGCGCCAGACCGCAAGCCCCGAGCAGCACAATCAGTGCCGTCGGGTCTTTCAGGTAGTGCCAGCTCACCAACGCGGACAGCACTCCCACACCCAGGACGCTCAAGGCGTCCGAACCGCGCCGCAGGAGCACAAGGCAACCTGCAGCGGCACTCAACCAGAACAACAGCGGCAATGCCGCAGATCCGGCCACGACCAGCGTGGCCTGCATACGCCCCCGCATGATGAATTCAGCCAAGGCACGCATGCATTCGATCCCTTACTTACTTGTCGACTACCCGGTCTCAGCGGCCGTGGCTGTCGGTGTAGGCCAGCAGGGCCAGGAAGCGGGCGCGCTTGATAGCGGTGGCCAGCTGACGCTGATAACGAGCTTTGGTACCGGTGATGCGGCTTGGAACGATTTTGCCGGTCTCGGATACGTAGGCTTTCAGAGTGTTGAGATCTTTGTAATCGATCTCCTTCACGTCTTCAGCGGTGAAGCGGCAGAATTTACGACGACGGAAGAAACGTGCCATTTGATAGGCTCCTTAAAAGGTCCGTGGATTACTCGTCAGCGTTATCGCTGTTGTCGCTGTCGCTATCGCTGTCATCGCCATCGGCGCTGCCATCGTGCTCAGGACGTTCGCGACGCTCACGGCGCTCACTGCGGTTTTCTTCAGCCTTGAGCATCTCGGACTGGCCGGTAACGGCTTCGTCGCGACGGATGACCAGGTTACGGATCACAGCATCGTTGTAGCGGAAGTTGTCTTCCAGCTCGGCCAGGGCCTTGCCGGTGCACTCAACGTTCAGCATCACGTAGTGAGCCTTGTGAACATTGTTGATTGCGTAGGCCAGTTGACGACGGCCCCAGTCTTCCAGACGGTGGATTTTGCCGCCGTCTTCTTCGATCAGCTTGGTGTAACGCTCAACCATGCCGCCGACTTGCTCGCTCTGGTCAGGGTGGACCAGAAAGATGATTTCGTAATGACGCATGAATGCTCCTTACGGGTTGTAGCCTGCCGCTCAAAAACGGTCAGACAAGGAGTGAATGACACTTATGGACTTGCCGGCGCGGGGCACATGCGTGCCTGCCGTCACAGCAAGGGGCGCAATTGTAGAGAAGGGACTGAAGAGGTGCAAGGCAATTGGTGATTATTTGAACAGTTCATTCACTTTACCAATCTGCACCTTTGCGCAGAACCAATGTGGGAGCGGGCTTGCTCGCGAATGCGGCATCACATCCAACATTTTTGCTGAATGACACACCGCTTTCGCGAGCAAGCCCGCTCCCACATTTGAATCGGCGTAAGGCTTAAGGCTTCTTGGCAGCCGCCTTGGCCTTGGCCCCGCGCTGGCGCTGGGCCTCGAACAGGCACACACCGGTCGCAACCGATACGTTGAGGCTGCTGACGCTACCGGCCATCGGCAGGTTCACCAGGTAGTCGCAGTGCTCACGGGTCAGGCGACGCATGCCTTTGCCTTCGGCCCCCATGATCAGGATGGTCGGGCCGGTCAGGTCCTGGTCATAGATGCTGACCTCGGCCTCACCCGCCGTGCCGACAACCCACAGACCACGCTGCTGAAGTTTTTCCAGGGTGCGCGCAAGGTTGGTCACGGCCACCAGCGGAATCACTTCCGCCGCGCCGCAAGCCACTTTACGCACGACCGGCGTCAGGGTGGCCGACTTGTCTTTCGGCACGATGACCGCCAGCGCACCGGCAGCGTCCGCCGAGCGCAGGCAGGCGCCGAGGTTGTGCGGATCGGTCACGCCGTCGAGCACCAGCAGCAGCGGCGCGCCTTCGGTGCGATCGAGCAGCTCGTCGAGCATCGCCTCGCCCCAGACCTGGCTCGGGCTGATGTCCGCCACCACGCCCTGGTGCACGCCCTCGACCCAGGCGTCCATTTCGCGGCGCTCGGCCTGACCGACCTGAACGCGGTTTTCGTTGGCCAGCTCGATCAGCGTCTGTACCCGTGGATCGTTGCGGCTTTCAGCCAGCCAGATCTGCTTGACGCGTTTTGGGTGGTGACGCAGCAACGCTTCTACCGCGTGAACGCCGTAGATTTTTTCCAACTGACTCATGACTTCGCCTTCGGTTTACGTGCCCCGCCGCTTTTGGCTGGAGCGGAACCCGCTTTTGGCGGGCCCTTGCGGTGTTTGCTCGGTTTGGCTGGCTTGCCGCCGGAAGCCTTGTCAGGCGCCGACCGTCCGGTCTTTCCCCCGGACGCCGCTTTACCACCGTTTTTGGCGTCGGCCAGCAAGGCCTTCTTCATCTCACGGCTTTTGCGCAGCTCGGCGTTTTTCGCCACGGCATCGCTTGGACGATAGGCCTCGACGGCCTTTTCCTTGGCCGGACGACGGCTGGCGGATTTTGCCGGAGCCTTCTCTTCCACAACCTTGGCCGCTGGAGCGGTCGTCTCGGTGCCACGCTTTTTGCGGCCGATCGGCGCGCTGATGGTTTTTTCAGCCATCTCGAAGTCGATCTTGCGCTCGTCGAGATCGACACGCATGACGCGCACTTCAACGGTATCGCCAAGACGGAAGCTGCGACCGGTGCGTTCGCCTGCCAGACGATGGTGCACAGGGTCGAAGTGGTAGTAATCGCCCGGCAGCGCCGTCACGTGTACCAGACCTTCGACGTAAATATCGGTCAGCTCGACGAACAGACCGAAACCGGTCACGGCAGTGATTACACCAGGGAACGATTCGCCCACACGATCCTTCATGAACTCGCACTTGAGCCAGTTCACCACGTCACGGGTCGCTTCGTCGGCGCGACGCTCGCTCATCGAGCATTGCTCGCCGAGTTGCTCCAGCGCCGCTTCGTCGTACGGGTAGATGCGCGCCTTCGGAATGGTCATCGCACCGGCACGGCGAACGTGCGGGGTGTCCTGTTTCGAATGGATCACGCTGCGAATCGCCCGGTGCGTGAGCAGGTCAGGGTAACGACGGATCGGCGAGGTGAAGTGGGTGTAGGCTTCGTAATTCAGGCCGAAGTGGCCTTCGTTCTGGGCGCTGTACACCGCCTGGCTCAGGGAGCGCAGCATCACGGTCTGGATCAGGTGGAAATCCGGACGGTCCTTGATGCTCGCCAACAGGGCCTGATAGTCCTTCGGCGACGGGCCGTCCTTGCCTTTATGCAGCGACAGGCCGAGCTCGCCGAGGAACGCACGGAGTTTTTCCAGACGCTCCGGGGGCGGGCCGTCGTGGACGCGGTACAGCGCAGGGATTTCGTGCTTCTTCAGGAATTCGGCGGTGGCCACGTTGGCCGCCAGCATGCATTCCTCGATCAACTTGTGCGCGTCGTTACGGGTGGTCGGACGGATTTCGGCAATCTTGCGCTCGGAACCGAAGATGATCCGGGTTTCCTGGGTTTCGAAATCGATCGCGCCACGCACGTGACGGGCGGCCAGCAACACTTTGTACAGCGCGTAGAGCTGCTTGAGATGCGGCAGCACGTCGGTGTATTCGCCGCGAAGCTTGCGCCCCTCGGTAGCCTTCGGCGTTTCCAGCATCGCGCTGACCTTGTTGTAGGTCAGGCGGGCGTGGGAGTGGATCACCGCTTCATAGAAGCAGTAGTCGGTCATTTCGCCGGACTTGGAGATGGTCATCTCGCAAACCATGGCCAGACGATCGACATGCGGATTCAGCGAGCACAGGCCGTTGGAGAGTTGCTCCGGCAGCATCGGCACCACGCGCTCGGGGAAGTACACCGAGTTGCCGCGCACCTGGGCTTCGTTGTCCAGAGCCGAGCCGATCTTCACATAGCTGGAAACGTCGGCAATCGCCACGTACAACTTCCAGCCACCGGAGAACAGGCGCAGCTTGCCTGGCTTGGATTCGCAGTAGACCGCATCGTCGAAATCCCGGGCATCTTCGCCGTCGATGGTGACGAACGGCAGATGGCGCAGGTCGATGCGCTTCTCTTTGTCTTTCTCTTCGACTTCCGGCTTGAGCTTGCCGGCTTCCTTCAGAACGGCTTCAGGCCAGACGTGCGGAATGTCGTAGGTGCGCAGGGCGACATCGATTTCCATGCCCGGCGCCATGTAGTTGCCGACGACTTCGATCACATCGCCTTGCGGCTGGAAGCGCGGAGTCGGCCAGTGGGTGATCTTCACCTCGACGAACTGACCGATCTGGGCGTTGGCGTTGCGGCCGGGAGTGACCAGCACTTCCTGCTGGATTTTCGGGTTGTCCGCAACGACGAAGCCGATGCCGCCCTCTTCGAAGTAGCGTCCGACGATGCTTTCGTGGGCACGGGACACCACTTCGACGATCACGCCTTCACGGCGACCACGGCGATCCAGGCCGGAAACACGGGCCAGGGCACGGTCGCCATCGAACACCAGACGCATCTGCGCCGGGCTCATGAACAGGTCGTCGGAACCGTCATCCGGCACCAGGAAGCCGAAACCGTCGCGGTGACCGCTGATGCGACCGAGGATCAGGTCGAGCTTGTCCACCGGCGCATACGTGCCACGGCGGGTGTAGATCAATTGAGCGTCGCGCTCCATGGCGCGCAGGCGGCGGCGCAGGGCTTCGATCTGGTCTTCTGTGGTCAGACCAAACTCTTCGACCAGTTGCTCGCGGGCAGCAGGCGAACCCCGGTCAGCAAGGTGCTGAAGGATCAGTTCGCGGCTGGGAATAGGGTTTTCATATTTTTCCGCTTCACGAGCGGCCTCGGGATCGAGGGACTGCCAATCGGCCATTAGAGAGTTTTCACCTTGTCTATATGCGGGTTAGTTTGGCATAGGCGCCATCAAACGGGAAATTTCCGACTCTATAAGGGACATCTGAGGCCTTGTATCGACGTCTGAAAGGCGTTTTGAACACCGCTGGTAAAAAAAACCATTTTTTTTGCTGGCAGGGGTTTACAGTTAAAAAGGCGCTCCGTATAGTGCGCGCCATCGACGACGTACACACGTTGCCGAGATGCCCAGATGGTGAAATTGGTAGACACGCCAGCTTCAGGTGCTGGTGACCTTACGGTCGTGGAAGTTCGAGTCTTCTTCTGGGCACCAATTTCGAGTTTGAGACTAGATCAGTTTCAAGACTCACACAAAAACCCGCGAAAGCGGGTTTTTTGCATTCTACGCCCCGCCTTTTTCTGAAAATGATTTATTAAAATCAAATCAGGGGTTTACAGATCAAAAGGTGCTCCGTATAGTGCGCCACATCAACAGCGGTAACGCTGAAGATGAAGCCCAGATGGTGAAATTGGTAGACACGCCAGCTTCAGGTGCTGGTGACCTTACGGTCGTGGAAGTTCGAGTCTTCTTCTGGGCACCAATTCAAATTCAAGGTCACGATCTTGAATCTCACAAAAACCCGCGAAAGCGGGTTTTTGCGTTTCCGGGGTTTGGAAAAACTCGAGAAACAGCGCCTACCAGACACACCTTCTTCCCCCGCAAGGCGCACTTGAGAAACGATATCGTTTATCATTGTTGCAAGTTTTTGCAATGCGACAGTGAGGAACCCTGCGAATGATGTTTCGAAATACCCTGCGCCGCGGCTTGACCTTCACCCTGCTCGGCCTGGCACTCGCCACTCCCCTCACCCAGGCTGCCGACGCGGTTTCCCTGACGCTCTACAACGGTCAACACAAGGAAGTCGGCGACGCGATCGCCAAAGCCTTCGAAGCCAAGACCGGCATTCACGTCAATGTGCGCAAGGGCAGCAGCAACCAGCTCGCCAGCCAGATCATCGAAGAAGGCGACCGCTCTCCCGCCGACGTCATCTACACCGAAGAATCCCCACCACTGAACAACCTCGGAGAACTCGGCCTGCTGGCCAGGACCGACGATGCCACTCTGGCGGTCCTGCCGAAAAAATATGTCGCAGGCAATGGCACCTGGATCGGCGTCACTGCACGGGTTCGCGTAGTCGCCTTCAACCCGAAGCTGGTCGATGAAAAAGACCTGCCCAAGTCGGTCCTGGATTTCGCCGATCCGCAGTGGCAAGGCAAGGTCGGTTTCGTGCCCACCAGCGGTGCCTTCCAGGAACAGGCCGTCGCCATCATCAAAAAGCATGGCCGTGAAGCCGCCGAAGAATGGCTGACCGGCCTGCGCGCCTTCGGCAAGACCTACAGCAACAACATGGTTGCCCTCAAGGCTGTCGAAAACGGCGAAGTCGCCACCGTACTGGTGAACAACTACTACTGGTTCGCCCTGCAACGGGAGAAAGGCAAGCTCGACTCCAAACTGCATTACTTCACCGGCGGCGACGTGGGCGGCTTGATCACCGTCTCCAGCGCAGCCGTGCTGAAATCCAGCAAGCATCCAAAAGAAGCCCAGCAATTTCTTGCCTACATGGCCAGTGAAGAAGGCCAGCGGGTAATCACCCAGACCACCGCCGAGTATCCGTTGCACAACGGCATGGAATCGGATCGCGGCCTCAAGCCTTTCAGTGAGCTGGAAGCGCCGGATGTTACCCCGGCCGATCTGGGCAATGCCGAGGAAGCGCTGGATCTGGAACGCGAAGTTGGCCTGAACTGATGAGCGCCTCGTTATCCGCCCCCGTCACGCGCGGGGGTTACGTGCCACGGCGCAAGCGGCCGTCGATCTGGCTGGTACTGCCGGTATTGCTGCTGGTGGTGATGAGCCTGTTGCCACTGGCCTACGTCGGCCTTAAAGCCTGGCAGGCGGGCTGGTCCGAGGCGCTGCATTTGCTGTGGCGCCCTTACGTGTTCGGCCTGCTGCGCAACACACTGGCGTTGATGGTCGGGGTAACGGTCACTTGCGGCGTGATCGGTCTGTCACTGGCCTGGCTGCTGGAACGCAGTAATCTGCCGGGCCGGCGCCTGTGGGGTGTGGTTCTTTGCCTGCCGTTCGCGGTACCGGCATTCGTCAGCAGTTTTACCTGGGTATCGCTCAGCGCGCAGTTCGAAGGACTCGGCGGAGCGATTCTGGTGATGAGCCTGTCGAAATATCCGCTGATCTTCCTGCCGGTGGCAGCCACGCTGCGCAATCTCGATCCATCCCTTGAGGAGTCCGCCCGAACGCTGGGACAGAATCGCCAGGGCGTGTTTTTCCGCGTCACCCTGCCCCTGCTCTGGCCTTCGTTGCTGGCCGGTTCGCTGCTGATTGCGCTGCACATGCTGGTGGAATTCGGCGCACTGTCGATCATTGGTCTGCAAACCTTCACCACCGCGATCTATCAGCAATTCGAACTGGAATTCAGCAATGCCAATGCGGCAATGCTGTCGGCGGTGCTGCTGGCGCTGTGTTTGATGCTGCTGTGGCTGGAACTGCGGGTACGCGGCAAGGGCCGCCATGTGCGGACCGGCCAGGGCGCGGCACGCCGGGCCGAACAAGTGCAACTGGGGCCTTGGGCGATTGCCGGCCAACTGTATTGCCTGATGCTGGCGATTGTCGGCAGCGGCATTCCACTGGGGATGCTGGCGTACTGGCTCGCCGTGGGATCGTCAGCGGCATTCCCGGTTGCAGCGATCACTGAAGCTTTGCTGTCTTCATTGGCGCTGTCGCTGGGTGGCGCGGGACTGTGTCTGGTGCTGGCGGTGCCGGTCGGGTTGCTGGTCGTACGCTACAAAGGCCAATTGGCGATCTGGGCCGAGCGCCTGCCCTATCTGCTGCACGCCTTGCCGGGGCTGGTGATCGCACTGACGCTGGTGTATTTCGCCCTGCATTACGTGCCGGCGCTGTACCAGACCAGCGCGTTGTTGCTGATCGCTTATGCGCTGCTGTTCCTGCCACTGGCTCAGGCGCCGATCCGCACAGCACTGAACAAGGCAGCACCGCAACTCGAAGAAGCCGCCCGCACCCTTGGTGCATCTTCGTTCACGGCATTTTGTCGAGTAACCCTGCCAATCATTTTCCCGGCACTGGGCGCAGCGTTTGCTCTGGTGTTTCTGGATGCCATGAAGGAGCTGACGGCGACACTGTTGCTGAGTCCGACCGGGCTCAACACCTTGGCGACCGAGGTGTGGGCACACACCGCGAACGTCGAGTTTGCCGCAGCGGCGCCTTATGCGGCGTTGTTGATTGTGGTGTCGGGGCTGCCCGTCTACCTGCTGACAACCCGAATGTATTTGAGCCGATAAAAAATCGCAGCCGAAGCTGCGATTTTTTTTGCCCGCACTATCAGGCCCGGAACTGCCCCAGACTTGCCTTGAGCTGCGCCGCCAGACCATCCAGCACCTTGCCGCTGGCCGTGGTCTCGACCACGGCCTGAGCGGCTTTCTCAGCCTGGGCATGAATCGTCTCGACACGCCCACGCACAGCCTGCGCGCCCTGCGCCTGATGCGCCGCGGCCTGGGTCGCCAAACCAATCGCCGCGTGCACCTGCTCGACCGACGCCTGTACCGATTGCTGCAGCCGTGCACTGTCACGCAGCACCAGCAAGCCTTCGCTGGCCTGACGCCCGGCCTGGCCGATAGCCTCCACCGCCTCACGGGCGCCCTGCTGCAACGCCACGATGTGCGCCTGAATGTCACCGGTGGAGCTTTGAGTCTTGCTCGCCAGTGCGCGCACTTCATCCGCCACCACCGCAAAGCCTCGTCCGGTTTCACCGGCTCGAGCTGCTTCGATCGCAGCGTTGAGCGCCAGCAGGTTGGTCTGCTCGGCGATACCGTGAATCACGGTCAGCACCACTTCAATCTGTTCACTCTGCTGCGCCAGCCGCTCGATGACTTTCGCGCCGGTATCGACCTGCCCCGCCAGCGCCTCGATCAGGCTGCCGACCTTCGCCGAGGTGCGAGTGTTTTCGTCGGTGGCTTGGCGAATATCCACAACCTGCTTCAACGCCGCCTGCATCGCATGACTTTCCGACTGCGCCTCATCAGCCATTTGCGACAACGCGCGCAGGCTTTCAGCCACTTCATCGCGCTGCATCCCGGCCGCTGCATCAGCGCCAGCATTGCGCAGGGTCATAGCACCAATTTCCTCACCGGTACGCTGAGCCACATCCCCGGCCTCGCGCACGATCGGCTGCAACTTATCCACAAAGCGGTTGACTGCCGAAGCCATGTCGCCAATTTCGTCCTTGCTGTTGATCTGTACGCGCTTGGTCAAGTCGCCCTCGCCTGCCGCCAGGTCATCCATCGCAGCATTGAGCATCTTCAGGCGGTTGACCACGCGATGGCCGAGCACCACCGCCAACAGCAACAGCACGCCGGCACCCACCAGCGCCAGGCCCATGCCGATACGCCAACGCAGCGTGGCAGCAGCGTCCTGCACGGTGCCGGCCGTGTTGGCTTTCATTTCGGCGGCGGTGGACTGCGCCGACTGCAGGCGGGCACGCATGGCCGTGGCACTGTCGGCAGCAGCACCTTTGAGGCTGTCGCCAACCAGCTGGTCGCTGCTGGCAATCAACGCCGTGAAGCGCTGATCGAGCGCCGCCAGATCGGTTTCGACCGAGGCGGTCGAGACCCCCATCAGCACCTTGCCGATTTCCACGCCATTGGGGTTGATCGAGGCTTCGAGGTAGTAGACCGACGGATCGTTCTTCGCCGCATCCAGCACTTTATCCAGCGCTCGCTCACCCTGACCCTTTTCCAAAAGGGCCTTGTTGATCGGGTTTTCGCGGTTGAGGTAGCGGGTCAGATGCTGGCCGGTGGCGTCGTCATACACCACGAACAGCACGTTGGGATTGCGTTGGGCCCGGCGGGCGAATTCGGACAGGGTCGGCACGTCGCTGTCCCACATGGCACGAGGCGCCACTGAGGCCAGCAACTGGGCCATATCATTGGCCGAATCCTTCAGGTCTTTTTCCAGAGTCGCACGCAGCTGCGCCTGCTCCTCCTTCAGACGCGAGGAAAGACCGGCGGTAAGACGCTGACGGGTACTTGAGGAGAGGTTGTCGAGGCTCGACGTGACTTCACGCCCGGCCTGCTCCAGCTCACCGGAGAGCTTCTGGCTGTCGGCGCCCAGGCGAGTGCCCAGGTCGGCCTCCAGCGCGGTGACGGTGCTCCGCGTCAGGGCAACGGCCACCAACACCTGCACCAAAAGGGCGATACCAAGGGTAACGAATACGGGCCGCAACAAACGGCTTTGTAACAGTGAGAGAACGGCCGACACTGTGAATCCCTCTACTTCTGACGCCATTAATTTGATGGCACTCTTGTAGACAGATTCACAGCAAAGGTCATGCCGTCCAACAGGCATAAACGACAAAGGCCCCGATAAAGGGGCCTTTGTGTTTTTACATCAACGACTTATCAAGCAAACGGATGACGCAGAACGATGGTTTCGTTGCGGTCCGGGCCCGTCGAAATAATGTCGATCGGCGCGCCGATCAATTCTTCAACGCGTTTGATGTAGGCACGAGCGTTGACCGGCAGCTCTTCCAGGGTCTTGGCACCCACGGTCGATTCGGTCCAGCCTGGCACTTCTTCGTACACAGGCTGCAGGCCTACGTAGCTGTCAGCGTCAGTCGGAGCAACGGCATTGCCTTGCGCATCTTTGTAGCCGGTACAGATGTTGATGGTTTCCAGGCCGTCGAGTACGTCCAGCTTGGTCAGGCAGATGCCCGAGATGCTGTTCACATCGATAGCGCGACGCAGGATAACGGCGTCGAACCAGCCGCAACGGCGGGCACGGCCAGTGGTCGCACCGAATTCGTGACCTTGCTTGGCCAGGTGTGCACCGACTTCGTCGAACAGCTCGGTCGGGAACGGACCGGAACCTACGCGAGTGGTGTAAGCCTTGGTGATGCCCAGGATGTAGTCCAGGAACATCGGGCCAACGCCCGAACCGGTCGCCACGCCACCGGCGGTGGTGTTGGAGCTGGTCACGTACGGATAGGTACCGTGGTCGATGTCGAGCAACGAACCCTGGGCACCTTCGAACATGATGTCTTTGCCGGCGCGACGCAGGTCGTGCAGCTCAGCCGTCACGTCCAGCATCAACGGCTTGAGCAGCTCGGCGTATTCCTTGCACTCGGCCAGTGTCTTTTCGAACTCGATGGCAGGCTCTTTGTAGTAACCCACCAGCATGAAGTTGTGGTAGTCCACCAGTTCACGCAGCTTGTCTTCGAAGCGCGGCATGTTGAGCAGGTCGCCAACGCGCAGGCCACGACGTGCAACCTTGTCTTCGTACGCCGGGCCGATGCCGCGACCGGTGGTGCCGATCTTCAGCTCGCCACGGGCCTTTTCACGGGCCTGGTCCAGCGCCACGTGGAAGGACAGGATCAGCGGGCAGGACGGGCTGATACGCAGACGCTCGCGCACCGGTACGCCTTTCTCTTCCAGCTTGGTGATCTCACGCAGCAGGGCGTCGGGTGCAACCACCACGCCATTGCCGATCAGGCACTGCACACCTTCGCGCAGCACGCCCGACGGGATCAGGTGCAGGACGGTTTTTTCACCGTCGATCACCAGTGTGTGGCCAGCGTTGTGGCCACCTTGGTAGCGCACTACGGCGGCAGCATGTTCGGTCAGCAGATCAACGATCTTGCCTTTGCCCTCATCACCCCACTGGGTGCCCAGGACTACGACATTCTTACCCATAACACTTGTCCTCATTCGCGCAAACTTGGTGCCGGCGGTGGCCGGCAGGAAAACTCAAGAAGCCAGTGGCGATACTTGCCAAAGCCCGTTCTGCTGGATCAATTGCCGGTCGCAGTCCGCATCACGGGCGGCGGCCAAAGGTTGTCCAGGCAACGCCTGAACGACACGCTGACCCTCACTGCGCAACTGGCAAACCTGCTGCCAGAGTGCCGCATCCGTACTGTCAGGCATCCAGATACCGCCAGACGGTAGCTCGACCTCAGCACGCCCCAGGGTCACCAGGGTTTTCAAATCGGTGGAAAAGCCGGTTGCCGGACGGGCGCGACCGAAGTCGGCACCGATGTCGTCATAGCGACCGCCCTGAGCGATGGACTGGCCAACACCCGGCACGAACACCGCGAACACCACACCGGTGTGGTAGTGGTAACCGCGCAACTCGCCCAGATCGAAGTACAGCGGCAGTTCCGGGAAGCGCGCCGACAGTCGCTCGGCGATCGCCAGCAAATCTTCCAGCGCAGCCAATACCGGCGCCGGCGCATTGGCCAGACGCTCACGGGCAGCACTCAACACTTCACGGTCGCCGCACAGGTCGACCAGCGCACGCAGCATGCCGGACAGATCGGCTGGCAGGCCTTCGGTCAAGGTAATGACCTCGTCGATGGCCTTGCGTTGCAACGCATCGAACAACTGCTGCTCGACTTCACCCGACAGACCGGCCGCCTGAGCCAGACCGCGGTAAATGCCGACATGCCCCAGATCCATGTGCACATCCGGCACGTCGGCCAGTTGCAGCATGGCCAGCATCAGGCTGATGACTTCAACGTCGCTGCTCGGGCTCGCATCGCCGTACAACTCGGCACCCAACTGGATCGGGCTGCGCGAGGACGACAAGGCACGCGGCTGGGCATGCAGCACGCTGCCGGCGTAGCACAGACGGCTCGGGCCTTCGCGACGCAGAGTGTGCGCATCGATGCGCGCCACCTGCGGCGTGATGTCGGCACGGAACCCCATCTGCCGGCCCGATTGCGGGTCGATGACCTTGAAGGTACGCAGATCCAGGTCCTGGCCCGCGCCGGTCAGCAGGGATTCCAGGTACTCGATATGGGGAGTCACGACAAACTCGTAACCCCAGCTCTGGAACAGATCCAACACCTGACGACGCGCAACTTCAATGCGCGCCGCTTCCGGTGGCAGTACTTCTTCGATGCCATCTGGCAGCAGCCAGCGGTCTACCGTTGCCATTACGCCATTCCCCTTAGATCCGGGCGGCCAGCCCGAGGGCGAGCCTTGAGTGAAGCAGAAAATGACCGGCTCGTTCAAAACGCACGCGCATGAACGACGCGGCGAAAGGCCTGTTACCGGCTTCGCCCATCACTTTCCTCGAAAAACTGTCGGGCCATTCAACCCGTTCTTCTGCAACAAAAACAGCAATCAAACATGCAGACGCAAAAAAGCCGGGAATTTCCCGGCTGCCGCATCATACACACGTTTTCCCAAAGGATCACCCCGCCCGAGGTTTTAGCCGCCGGGCGGAATGATTCAGGTCAACGTTGTATCAAGGCTTGGACTTTTCCAGGTAACGGAAGAAGTCGCTGCTTGGGTCGAGGACCATGACGTCGGATTTGTTCGCGAAGCTTTCACGGTAGGCACGCAGGCTACGGTAGAAACCGTAGAACTCCTGATCCTGACTGTAGGCCTTGGAGTAGATCGCAGCAGCCTGGGCGTCACCGTCACCGCGAATCTCTTCGGATTCACGATAGGCTTCAGCCAGCAGCACGCGGCGTTGACGATCGGCGTCGGCACGGATGCCTTCGGCCAGTTCGTTACCCTTGGCGCGGTGCTCGCGAGCTTCACGCTCACGCTCTGTGCTCATACGTTCGAACACGCTGCGGTTCACTTCCTTCGGCAGGTCGATGGCCTTGACCCGGACATCGACCACTTCGATACCCAGCTCTTTTTCCGCCATCTTGTTCAGCGATGCGGTGATGTCAGCCATCAGCGCATCACGCTCACCCGACACCACTTCGTGCAGGGTGCGCTTGCCGAACTGGTCACGCAGGCCCGACTCCAGACGACGGGACAAACGCTCGTCAGCAATCTGCTTGAGGCCGGAAGTCGCGGTGTAGAAGCGCTCGGCATCTTTCACGCGCCACTTGGCGTAGGCATCGACCATCACGGCTTTCTTTTCCAGGGTCAGGAAGCGTTGTGTCGGTGCGTCCAGCGTCATCAGGCGTGCGTCGAATTTACGCACCTGGTTAACGTAAGGCACTTTCACATGCAGACCTGGCTGAACATCGGCCTGAACCACACGACCGAACTGCAGCAACACCGCTCGCTCGGTCTGAGCCACGATGTAGAAGCAGTTCCAGCCAACCAGAACCACAACAACGCCAACGATCAGGGCGATCAGCGATTTATTGCTCATCAGCGGGTCTCCCTTGTACGCGTTTGCGGCAGGTCAGTGACATGCGGCGTGACGTCCGTGTTGTTGCTGGCGGCAGCCGAACCGGTGACCGGTGAATTGCTGCCCGAACTGTTTTGAATCATCTTGTCCAGCGGCAGGTAAAGCAGGTTGCTCTGGCCGTTCTTGTTACCGGTCACGAGCACCTTGCTGGTGCTGCTGAAGACTTCCTGCATGGTGTCCAGGTACAGACGCTGACGAGTAACCTCGGGCGCCTTGCGGTATTCGGCTACCAGCTTGGTGAAACGATCAGCCTCACCCTTGGCGCGCGAGACTGTTTCGTCGCGATAACCGTTGGCATCTTCAAGGATGCGCTGGGCCTGACCACGGGCTTCCGGCACCACACCGTTGGCGTAGGTTTCAGCCTGGTTGCGCGAACGCTGCTCGTCTTCACGGGCACGGATCACGTCATCGAAGGCTTCCTGCACCTCACGCGGTGCCGCTGCGCTCTGTACGTTGACCTGAGTGACGGTGATACCGGTGCGATAGGTATCGAGGAAACGTTGCAGACGCTCCTTGATCTCGCTGGCCATCAACTCACGACCCTCGGTCAGCACCTGGTCCATCGCGGTGGAACCCACCACATGGCGCAGCGCACTGTCGGTCGCGTGTTGCAGGCTGATTTCCGGCTGGTCGACGTTCAGCACGAAGTCCTGCAGGTTGCTGATCTTGTACTGCACGGTCAGCGGCACTTCGACGATGTTCTCGTCTTCGGTCAGCATCTGGCCCTGCTTGGTGTAGGCACGCTCGCGCGTGACGTTCTCCATGTACTTCTTGTCGATCGGCGGGAAGTAGATGTTCAGGCCCGGGCCGACGGTTTCGTAGTACTTGCCGAAGCGCAGCACCACGGCCTGCTCCTGCTCGTCCACCACGTACACCGCGCTATACAGCCAGACGGCCGCCAGCACGACAAGGCCGATGCCAAGCAGGCCGCCGAAGCCGCCGCTCTTGCCCGGACCACCACCATCGTCACCACGTTTCTTTCCACCACCGAACAACCCGTTCAGGCTTTCCTGCAGCTTTCGGAAGGCCTCGTCGAGATCCGGCGGCCCCTTGCGGTCGCCGTTGTTGCGACGCTTGCCACCCCAAGGATCCTGATTGTTCGAGTTGCCACCCGGCTCATTCCAAGCCATAGCGCTCTCCATCTGATAAAGCAAAGACGCACCCACGGCGCGCCGACCAATGCTACAGAATGCCTGCCGTTGCGGCACAACCGCTTTGCCAGGCTTTTATTGCAAAGTGTGTTGCTCGATGAACTCCGTCGGCACAACGCCTTCACGACTCACCAGTCGATTGAGCTCCGAGCGTGGCAATCGAACGGCCAGCAAGCTGACCCCTTCTTCGTCGTGTTCTTCTTTCTGTACCGCGCCCAGTTCGAAGAACTGCGCACGCAGACGCGCGAACCGCTGAGGCAGGCGCAAGGTTCCCACGAACAGGTCGCTGCCCAACAACTCGGCAATCGCCTGCTCGAGCAATTCCAGACCGGTGCCATCACGCGCCGACAGCCAAACCCGCTGGGGCTTGCCGTTTTCATCGCGCTGGATTTGTGGCTCAACGCCTTCAAGCAAATCGAGTTTGTTATAGACCTCGAGGATCGGCAAGTCCTGGGCACCGATCTCGCCCAGCACTACCATCACCTGCTCGATCTGCAACATGCGATCCGGTTCGGCCGCATCGATCACGTGCAACAGCAGGTCGGAATTGCTCGACTCTTCGAGCGTAGACCGAAATGCCTCGACCAGCTTGTGGGGCAGATGACGAATGAAACCCACGGTGTCGGCCAGGACAATCGGCCCCAGGTCGTCCAGTTCCAGACGGCGCAGGGTCGGGTCCAGCGTGGCGAACAGTTGGTCGGCCGCGTACACCTCGGATTTCGTCACGTTATTGAACAGCGTGGATTTGCCCGCGTTGGTATAGCCCACAAGAGACACGGTAGGAATATCCGCGCGGGAGCGGCCACGACGCGACTGCTCGCGCTGACTGCGAACCTTTTCCAGCCGGCCCTTGATCTGGCGCAGGCGAACCCGCAGCAGACGGCGGTCGGTTTCGAGCTGGGTTTCACCCGGACCGCGCATGCCGATACCACCACCCTGACGCTCAAGGTGAGTCCAGCCACGAACCAGCCGGGTGCTCATATGGTCAAGCTGGGCCAGTTCTACCTGGAGCTTGCCCTCATGGGTACGGGCGCGTTGGGCGAAAATATCGAGAATCAGACCGGTACGGTCGATCACGCGACACTCGAAGACACGTTCGAGGTTGCGTTCCTGACTGGGCGTAAGGACGTGATTGAAGATCACCAGATCGGCTTCTTCGGCGTGTACCAGGTCGCGCAGTTCCTCGACCTTGCCGCTGCCGATCAGGTATTTGGCGGTTGGCCGATGACGCGGCACGTTAAAAAACGCAACGGTCTCGGCGCCTGCCGAATTTGCCAGTTCCTGAAACTCCTGCGGATCTTCGCGCGCCTCAGGGTCCTGTCCATCCAAGTGAACGAGGATGACTCGTTCACCACCACCGTGGCGCTCAAAGAACAAAGGAGACTCCTATCAGGCGTTACCTGGCTCAGCGTCACCTGCTTCGGATTCGGTTGCGCTTGGCAGACGAATTGGACGAACCGGCACGACTGTAGAGATAGCGTGTTTGTAAACCATCTGGCTGACGGTGTTCTTCAGCAGGATAACGAACTGGTCGAACGATTCGATCGTGCCTTGCAGTTTGATACCGTTGACCAGGTAGATGGAAACCCCCACTTTCTCTTTACGTAAAGTATTCAAGTAAGGGTCTTGTAGCGAATGCCCTTTTGACATGTGCCGCACTCCTTTAAGGATTCAATATAAAAAATAGGTAATCAGATGGCTTTTGCCGCCACACCCCCAAGGATAGACGGCAATTGCAAGGACTCAGCCCAATATGGAGATGGTCCCAAGGTATTTCAAGGTGCGTGGCAGATTGTCGCAATCCAGACTGTCGAGCCAGTGCAAATCGTCCCAGCTGCGCAGCCAGGTAAACTGGCGTTTGGCCAATTGGCGCGTGGCGATGATGCCCCGCTCCTGCATTTCGGCCGCCGTCAGCTTGCCATCCAGGTAATCCCAGACCTGGCGGTAGCCTACCGCACGTATAGACGGCAACCCGGCATGCAGGTCACTTCTATTACGCAGGGCTACGACCTCGTCGATGAATCCCTGTTCCAGCATATTTGTGAATCTTTGTTTAATGCGGTCGTGCAGTACCTGGCGATTTGCCGGAGCAATGGCCAAGTTCGCGACAGTATAGGGCAATTGTTGCCGTCCCGATGCCGCCGCTTCAGTACTTTGTACAGATTGTTTCAGCCGAAGTTCAGTCATGCTCTGACCGCTGACCCGATAGACTTCCAGCGCACGACTCAGGCGCTGTGGATCGTTCGGATGAATACGCGCCGCCGACTCCGGATCGACTGCCGCCAGTTGATCGTGCAGGGCTTGCCAGCCAAGGCGTGCAGCCTCTTCTTCAATCTGCGCGCGAATCTCGGGATCCGCCGCCGGCATATCGGCCAGACCTTCGACCAAAGCCTTGTAATAGAGCATCGTGCCGCCCACCAGCAGCGGAATTTTTCCGCGTGCGGTGATTTCGGACATCGCCTGCAAAGCGTCGCGGCGAAAATCCGCAGCCGAATAAGCCTCGGCCGGGTCGAGAATGTCGATCAGGCGGTGGGGGTACTCGGCCAGCAGCTCTTTCGACGGTTTGGCCGTGCCAATGTCCATGCCGCGATAAACCAGCGCCGAATCGACACTGATCAGCTCGCACGGCAGCACCTTGGTCAGCTCGATGGCCAGGTCGGTCTTGCCCGCAGCGGTCGGGCCCATCAGGAAAATCGCTGGAGGAAGCTGGCTCATCAACGACCGCGCAGGAACAGTTTGTCCAGATCGTCCAGGCCCAGTTGGGTCCAGGTCGGCCGGCCATGGTTGCATTGACCGCTGCGCTCGGTGTTTTCCATGTCGCGCAGCAGGCCGTTCATTTCCGGCAAGGCCAGGCGGCGGTTGGCGCGGATCGCGCCGTGGCAGGCCATGGTGCCGAGCAGTTCATTCAAATGCGCCTGGATTCGGTCGCTGGTGCCGTACTCCATCAAGTCCGACAACACGTCGCCCACCAGACGGTTGGCCTCGGCCTGTTTGAGCAGGGCCGGGATCTGACGGATCGCCAGGGTTTCCGGGCCCAGACGCTGCAATTCGAAACCGAGACGCTGGAACCACGCCGCATGCTCTTCGGCACAATCGGCCTCGCGCTGACTGACCGCCAGCGACTCCGGCACCAGCAGCGGCTGACCGCTCAGGCCTTCGCTGGCCATGGCGATCTTCAGGCGCTCGTACATGATCCGCTCGTGAGCGGCGTGCATGTCCACCAAAACCAGGCCCTGGGCGTTCTCGGAAAGAATGTAGATGCCCTTGAGCTGCGCCAGTGCGTACCCCAGCGGCGGAATGTCTTCCTGACCGGCCGGCAGCGCGTTGGCATTGGCCTCGGGCAGCGGCGCGAAAAACTCGCGGTACGCGGCCTGAGCCTCGGCAACCGGCACGGTCGATTGCGGACGCGGCGTGTATTGATACTGATAAGCACCGCCAGCACTGGCGCTCGACGAGGTATTGAACGTCGGTTGTGCCTGCGGTTGCTCCAGCAGCGCGTTGGCGGCCAGGCGCATCTCGCCCTGCGGCCCGAATTCGCCGGCTTCGAGACCGGTTGGCCGCACGACCGCGGTAGTGACCGAACCGGCCAACTGATCTTCCGGCCGCACATCCCCCAAGGCACGGTGCAAGGTGCCATAAAGAAAATCATGCACCATGCGCCCGTCACGGAAGCGCACTTCATGCTTGGTCGGGTGCACGTTGACGTCGACCGCTGCCGGATCGACCTCGAAGAACAGCGCGAACGTCGGATGCCGGCCATTGAACAACACATCGCGATAAGCCTGACGCACCGCGTGGGCCACCAGTTTGTCGCGCACCGCACGGCCGTTGACGAAGAAATACTGCAAATCCGCCTGACTGCGGTTGAAGGTCGGCAGACCGACCCAGCCCCACAGGTGCAAGCCATTGCGCTCGATCTCGATCGGCAACGCCTGCTCAAGGAAGCCCGAACCGCAGATCGCCGCCACACGCCGGGCGCGAGCCGCGTCATCGTGAGCTTCGTGCAGGCTGAGGATGGTCTTGCCGTTGTGGCGCAGGTGAAACGCCACGTCGAAACGCGCCAGCGCCAGACGCTTGATCACTTCCTGCAGGTGATCGAATTCGGTTTTTTCAGTCTTGAGGAATTTGCGCCGTGCCGGGGTGTTGAAGAACAGGTCACGCACTTCCACCGAAGTGCCGACCGGATGGGCTGCCGGTTGTACCCGGGGCGCCATGTCACGGCCTTCGGTTTCGACCTGCCAGGCCTGATCGGCGTCACGGGTGCGGGAAGTCAGGGTAAGACGTGCCACGGAGCTGATCGACGCCAGTGCCTCGCCCCGGAAACCCAGGCTCATCACCTGTTCGAGGTCTTCGAGGTTGCGGATCTTGCTGGTGGCGTGACGGGCCAGTGCCAGCGGCAGGTCATCGGCGGAAATTCCGCTGCCATCGTCGCGCACCCGCAACAGTTTGACGCCGCCCTGCTCGACATCGACGTCGATGCGTCTGGCGCCGGAGTCGAGGCTGTTTTCCAGCAACTCCTTGATCACCGAGGCCGGGCGCTCCACCACCTCACCGGCGGCGATCTGGTTCGCCAGCCTCGGGCTGAGCAGTTCGATACGGGCAGCGTTCAGAACCTGATTCATTCTTTGGACGCCAGTTCAGTGCCCGGAATGGTCAGGTGCTGACCGACCTTCAACTCATCGCTGCTCAGGTTGTTGGCACTGCGCAACGTGGCGGCCGACACCTGATAGCGCACGGCAATCATCGCCAGGGTCTCACCCGGGCTGACCCGATGATCACGTGGCCCCTGGGCGATCTTGCCCGAATCACGCAGCCAGGCAATGTAGGTGCCCGGTGGCGGGTTCTGCTGGAAGAACTGACGCACGCCGCTGCTGATCGACCGCGCCAGCGCCTGCTGGTGGCTCGAAGCAGAGAGTTTGTTCGCTTCGTTGGCGTTGGAGATAAAGCCGGTTTCCACCAGGATCGACGGAATGTCCGGCGACTTCAACACCATGAACCCGGCCTGTTCTACGCGCTGCTTGTGCAACGGCGTGACCCGGCCGATGTTGCTCAGGACTTTCTGGCCGACGTTGAGACTGGAGGTCAGCGAGGCGGTCATCGACAGGTCGAGCAGCACGCCGGCGAGCATCCGGTCCTTGTCGTCGAGGCTGACGTTGCCGGCACCACCGATCAGGTCGGAACGGTTTTCGCTGTCGGCCAGCCAACGGGCGGTCTCCGACGTTGCGCCACGGTCGGACAACGCAAACACCGAAGCCCCGAAGGCCGCCGCAGACGGCGCGGCGTCGGCGTGGATCGAGACGAACAGGTCGGCGCCCTTCTTGCGGGCGATTTCGGTTCGACCGCGCAGCGGGATGAAGTAGTCGCCTGTACGGGTCAGTTCGGCGCGGAAGCCTTTCATGCCGTTGACCTGGCGTTGCAATTCACGGGCGATCTGCAGCACCACGTCTTTTTCGCGCTGACCACGTGAGCCGGACGCACCCGGGTCTTCGCCGCCGTGGCCGGCGTCGATCACCACAATGATGTCGCGTTTGCCGGCCGGGGCCGGAGGCAGTTTGATCGCAGGTTCTGTCGGGGTTACCGGCACGGCCGGAACGGTCGCTACCGTTGGTGCGGGCGCAGGTGTCGGAGGTGGAGGCGCGGCATCGGCCGGGTTATCGAACAGGTCGACCACCAGACGGTTTCCGTACTGCGCGTTCGGCGCCAGCGAGAAGCTTTTCGGGGTGACGGCTTTCTTCAGGTCAATGACCACCCGCAAATCGGTCGGCGTACGCTGTGCCGAACGCATGGCGGTGATCGGCGTATTGGCCGTGGAGACTTTCAACGGCGCCCCGAGGGTGGCGCCATTGATGTCGATCACCAGTCGATCCGGTGCAGTGAGGGTAAAGACGCTGTGTTGCACCGGGCCGGTCAGGTCGAACACCAGGCGCGTGTTGTCCGGCGCCCGCCACAGGCGCACGCTGTTGACCTTCGTTTCGGCCACAGCGTTGACGGTTACTGCCATCAACATCAGTCCAGCGGCAGCCACCAACGCGCGAAAGCGCATACCTAACCCCATCATTTAATTGGTTTCCAATGCCAAAGCGGCACACCAGGCCTCGCCACGCGAGCCCTGGGACAAAATAGTCAGCGAACGCCCGCTGTCTTGCGGGCTAATGGTAATGGTCAGGTCAGGCTTTGGCAAAAAGCCTGCACCTTTATCGGGCCACTCGATCAGGCACAGGGCGTCGTCTTCGAAATAGTCGCGAATACCGAGAAACTCCAACTCTTCCGGATCGACCAGACGATACAGATCAAAGTGAAAGGCGCGGACGTCACCGATCTCGTAGGGCTCGACCAGCGTGAAGGTCGGACTTTTCACCGCGCCCACGTGCCCCAGCCCGCGAATGATGCCCCGCGACAGCGTGGTTTTGCCCATGCCGAGGTTGCCCTCAAGAAAGATCAGGCCATGCCCCCCGGTTACGCGGGCGATCCGTGCGCCAAAGTCGCTCATTGCCTGTTCATCGGCCACGTACAGGGTTACTTCAGACACGGTGCATGCTCCTCCAACAACTGACGAATGGCTGGAATGAGATCACTGGCCGCCAGCCCACGGCCGAATTCACCTTGTTGCGCTCCGGCATTGGCGTGCAGCCAGACCGCCAGGCAAGCCGCATCGAAGACGTCCATGCCTTGAGCCAGTAACGCTCCGACCAGACCGGCCAGCACATCGCCGAGCCCCGCAGTGGCCATCGCCGGATGACCTTGATGACACAACGCCAGACGCCCGTCGGGATGAGCGATCAGACTGCCGGCGCCCTTGAGCACCACCACCGCTGTATATTTTTTGCTCAACGCCAGCGCGGCGGCCGGACGATCCGCTTGCACTTCTGCCGTGCTGATCCCAAGCAAGCGCGCCGCTTCACCCGGATGCGGTGTGATCACGCAATCCCTGGGCAGAGTAACGAAGCCGGACGCCAGCAGATTCAACGCATCGGCATCCCACACTTGCGGCAGCGGTGCATTGGCGGCGGCCGACAGCAGTGCCCTGCCCCAACTGGCCTGCCCAAGCCCCGGGCCGACCACCAATACGGACACCTTTTCCAGCAGCCCCATCAATTGATTGGCCGAAGAAGCGCCCAGCGCCATGGCTTCCGGCACCCGGCTCAACGCCGCCGGCACATGTTCCGGGCGGGTCGCCAGCGACACCATCCCGGCCCCGCTGCGCAAGGCGCTTTCGGTGCTGAGCAGAATTGCCCCGCCAAAACCGTGATCGCCGCCGATCAGCAGCACATGACCGAAACGCCCCTTGTGCGCAGCCGGCGCACGGGCAGCCAGATGCGGAAGGTTAGCCACGTTGAGCCGGCGAGCGGCGACAGGAATGTCACTGAAGGTTTCGGTCGAAGCCTGCAGATCGTTAAACAGCAGTTCGCCGACGTGATCCGCTGCCGCGCCCGTAAACAGCCCGAGTTTCAGGCCGATGAAGGTCACGGTGAGGTCGGCGCGCACTGAGTCACCCAGCGCATGACCGGTATCAGCACACAACCCGGAAGGGATATCGACCGCCACCACCGGCAGTCCGCTGCCATTGATCGCCGCAATCGCGCAGGCATAAGGCTCACGCACGTCACCGCTCAGGCCCGTGCCGAGCAACGCGTCAACGACGATACCCCGCAACTCGCAGGACACATCCCACGGGGCAATCGAGACGCCGTCAGCCACGGCTTCGGCGTGAGCCACCGCGGCATCGCCCTTCAAACGCTGCGGCTCGCCGACAGCCAGCACCTGAACCTGCCAACCCGCCCGGTGGGCCAGCGCCGCCACCAGATAACCATCGCCGGCGTTGTTGCCGTGCCCGGCCAGCACCGTCATTTGATTCGCGGCCGGCCATTGGCGCACCAGCGCGCGCCAGGTGGCATGGGCGGCACGCTGCATCAATTCGAAGCCCGGCGTGCCGGCGGCGATCAGCCGTGCGTCGAGTTCGCGCACCTGCGCGGCACGGTACAGCGCGTCGGGTAATTGATCTTTAGTGTGCGGCATGCGTCTTCGGGCTCCGATGTCTGGCAGAATTATACGCACCTCAGCTCCGGTTTCTCTCGCCTCATGTCCGCCATCACCACAGATCTGCCTGCCCTCGCCCAATCCATCAAGGACTGGGGCCGCGAGCTGGGCTTCCAGCAAGTCGGCATCAGCGGTCTGGACCTGGCCGAGCATGAGCAGCACCTGCAACGCTGGCTCGAGGCCGGCTACCACGGCGAAATGGATTACATGGGTGCCCACGGCAGCAAACGCTCGCACCCCGAAGAACTGGTGCCGGGCACCTTGCGTGTCGTTTCCCTGCGCATGGACTACCTGCCGGGCGACACGCAAATGGCACAATTGCTGGCCAAACCGGAAAAGGCCTACATCTCGCGTTATGCCTTGGGCCGCGATTATCACAAGTTGATCCGTAAACGCGTTCAACAACTGGCGGACAGGATTCAATCCGAGATCGGTCCGTTCGGCTTCCGCGCCTTCGTCGACAGCGCTCCGGTGCTGGAAAAAGCCATCGCCGAACAGGCCGGCCTGGGCTGGATCGGCAAAAACACTCTGGTGCTCAACCGCAAGGCCGGCAGTTACTTCTTTCTCAGCGAACTGTTCGTCGACCTGCCCTTGCCGGTGGATGAACCCCACAGCAGCGAACATTGCGGGCGCTGCACCGCGTGCCTCGACATCTGCCCGACCAACGCCTTCGTCGGCCCGTATGTGCTGGATGCGCGACGCTGCATTTCCTACCTGACCATCGAGTTGAAGAACGCTATTCCCGAAGACCTGCGACCGCTGATCGGCAACCGGGTGTTCGGCTGCGACGACTGCCAGATCTGCTGCCCGTGGAACCGCTTCGCCCGCCCCTCCGGCGAAAGCGATTTCAAGCCACGGCACAATCTGGACAATGCCGAACTCGCCGAGCTGTTTCTGTGGGATGAAGACAAGTTTTTGAGCAGTACCGAAGGCTCGCCGCTGCGCCGGGCGGGTTACGAACGCTGGCTGCGCAATCTGGCGGTGGGCCTGGGGAATGCGCCTTCAACGATTCCGGTGCTGGAAGCGTTGAAGGCGCGACGGGATTATCCGTCAGAGTTGGTGAGAGAGCATGTGGAATGGGCGCTTGAACAGCACTCACGATCAGCACAGGCAAAACCTGCAGACACGGTGCTCAAGCCGCAGTCTGGACATTGAGTGTCGTTGCCTCATGCCCGTCGCTGTCCGGGTGCGTTATTCACACCTATTTTTTTTCGTTGTAGTGGCCACCCACCTGCTTGATGGTGACAATCTTGTGCTTGGTGTCTTCCGTCAGATAAATGCGATCCCCCTGCGATAAGTAAAGATGCATCGGCTTTGCCCCGGAACTGGCCGGACCATACATTGGCGTATAGTCGGCGTGTATGAGCGCGGCGGCGGAGGTCGGGGAATTACCCGCCTCGATATGTTTCATGAACAGTTCAGCTCTGTCTTCCGTGGCCTTGCGCGCTTCTATTCTGACAATATTCATCTTGTCTTTGGGCCTGACCAGTGTCCACTTCACTTCTTCGGCAACCGGCTCAGCGGCTTTCCTGGCTTTTGCTGCAGCCTTGGCTCCTTTTCCCTTGATCATTCCTTTGGCCATCTCTTTGCCCGCAGCGCCTGCCCCCTTGCCACTCGCCCCTTGCGCCCAGGCGCCAGCGAGTTTCCTGCCCGCATTAATGCCCGCTCTGGCACCCGCCCCCAGCCCAGCCCCGAACGAAGCCAGTCCAAGACCAAAGGTGATCCAGCCCAATATATTCCCCGCTTGAGATTCCGGCTCCAGCTCATTGACCACCTCGCTGGCAATACTCGACAAGCCCGAAGTAACGGCCAGCCCCAAGGCCGCCACTGCCCAGGGCGTCGTCGCTCCCATCGTCAATACGCTGGCAACAATCCCGAAAACGCTCAATCCAACGCCCAGGATGGTTTGCCAGGAGATGTGTCCAGTGGGGTCAATACGATTGACAGGATCGCCCAGGCAATAGGCGTAGGCATTCAATCCGCCTTCACCAAACGGACTCATGCTGTCGGGGCTGAGAAAGCGCATCAAGGTCGGGCTATAGGCTCGGTATCCATTGCCCAACAGATACAGACCGGTAGCCGGGTCCAGTTGCTCGCCGTTAAAGCCCGCCAGACTGAACAAGCCACCTTCGGCGGGACGGTGCCCATAAGGGCTGTAAGCGCAATCGGTCAGATGCTCCTCACCCAGTTGAGCCAACACACTTTGCTGCTGATCGGTGCCGAACAGCTGAATACCGGAGCTCAATCCGAGTTGTTGCTGCCCTACAAGCAATCCACCGTGACGCACGATGCTAGATGAACGATTACCGCTGACTTCATGGGTGATCCGGCCTTCATGGTAATAACGCTGGGTAGTTACCGTATCTGGTTGCGCCAGTTCAACCAGTTGGTCGAACCCGTCGTAATGGTAGCCGCGAATGACCTTGCCTCCTGCACCGGTCAATTGCTCGAGTCGCCCGAGCGCGTCATAGGCCAGGGTTCGCGCCTGATCATCCTTGATCATCCTGCCGTTGGCGTCATATTCCAGGGTCACTGCCGAGGGATAGTCGACGTGTGAATGCTTGACCGAGCTGAGTTGCGCAGGGTCCGGGTTGTCATAACCAAAGGTAGTCAGGTTCACACCCAGCGGGAACCGCGTCTGTACGGTGAGCAGGTTATCCAGCGCATCGAATGTGAACGCCTGCTGAACAATCTCCTTGCCATAGGGATCCCGGGGCTTGTGGGTTCCGGCGCAGTCGTACTGGATCAGACGCCCGCGCCTGTCGTAGGAAAACTGTTCATCGCGCAACACTTGCGTACCGCGGCTGGACACCTTCCTCGCCAGTTTGCCAGCCAGTGTATAGGTCGACACCAGCGTCTGATCGGGCTGGCCCTTGACCTCGAAAGTACGGCATGTTTCACGACCGATATCATCGTAGGCAAACCGGGTGATCATTTGACGCTTGAGCGAAGTCTCTTCGGTCATTGTCCATTCCAGCAACCCGGTCTGAAGGTTGTAGTGGAATTCGGTTTTCAGTGACCCCTGCAAGGTTGATAGCAGACGACCGTGATCATCGTATTCGGATCTGCGCTCCGTCCCCAGCACATCGATATAGGTGAGCGGTCGACCCTCGAGAGAATAGGTAAAGGAAGTTGATTTACTGATCACCCCGTAAGTGGTCGTTTCGGATTTGATGCGCCCGGAAGGGTAATACGTAAAACGACGCTCTCTGCCGTTTTCACTGCAGGTCAGGGGATGACCATTGACCGGGTCGTAAGTCATGGTGGTGAGCAACGCACCCGCCTTGCGCTCCGTCAGTAAACCGCCCAGCTCACGCAAATAGGTGAATTCGGTTTTCTTGCCGTCGGGACTCTTGTGCCACTGCGGCTGACGGAAGCCCGCTTCATAACCGGCTTCGGACTTGCGCCCGCCCACTGTGCTTTGCGTGAGACGATTCAAGCCGTCATAGGTTTGCCGGCCCAACATTTTGCCGTCGACCTGGATGCAGGCCGGCAACGCTTCGTCGCTGTGATCGGCGTAATCGGTTACCACCTCGCTGGCATCGGGCAGGACGCTGCGGGTCATCCGGTCGAAGACGTCATATTCATAGCGTGTGGTATTGCCGGCAGGATCGGTCTCGGTGGTCGTGCGCCCGAGGCCGTCATAGGTGTAAACCGTTTTGCCCAGACTGCTGTTCTTAAGGTTGAAGCTCTCGACACTCAGAGGCTTTCCGAACGAGTTGACGAGGGTGACTGTCTTGCCCATCCCTTGAAGCCAATTCGTTTGCTGGCGAGCAACCGGATCGACCTCGCTGTGTTCGATGCGCCCATCGGCATGGAGCGTCTTGCAGACCTGGCCCCAGTCATCGAATTCGTAGCGAGTCACCACTGGACAAGGTTTGCCGTCGCGCCAATCGGTCAGTGTCACTTGTATCCTGTTACCCGCCGAATCATGAACCGCGGAATAAAGGGTGCGAGTCTGAATAAGTCCCTCCTTGTCCGGACGGTCACAGTCCTTTTCCGCAACGGTGATCACCCGTTCCAGGCCGTCAACACTTACGCGTTGCTCGCCGCCGGCGGGATTCGTTCCCACTATTGTGGCCGGCAGTTTCTGGCTGGCGGATATATAAGACCACTGAGTAGAGCTCGCGAAGGGCGTTCCAGGGGCAACCGTCTTGCATACTGCCCGGCCGATTGCGTCGTACTCATACTCGATGTGCTCGCCATCGACACCGATTTCCGAGACCTGTAATCCAGTCAGTGTCGAAAGCACTTTCTCACTGGTCTGCAGCGTTCCATCAAATCCGTATGTACTGGACTTTACTTCCAGCCGGGTGTCCTTGAGCTCATAGGAAAATTCAGTACGGGTCTTTTTATCGTTACGGGTGACACTTTGCTCTTGCGTGGCCCCATGTTTGAACGGGTCCTGCGGCGTATTCAGGTAACTTTTTTCGGTTTTCGACCGCTGGATCTCAACCCCCTCCACAAGCTCGAAAAAACGCTCCTCAACTGGCAGGACGAAGGCCAGCTCTGCACCTTCCAGCGCAGGATGCAGGGCATAGTCGTAGTAGGTAACAGTCGAGTTCCCTCCCCCGTCTGCCGGGATGACTGTCCTCTTTTTCTGGAACCTGGCGAAGCCCATCGGATCCTCTGGACACTTGTCCCCACCGCTTGCCGGATAAAACTCCGACAAAGTGGTCATTCCATTCGGCTCGACAAGTTTGAGCAAGTTGCCTTCACCATCGAACTCAGTGACGGTGGTTTCCTGACGCGTCTGTTGGGTGCGCCGGTCGAGATAAGTCACCGTCTGAATCTTTGGCATGCGGAACTGAGCCGGCTGCTCATTGAATGGCTTGGTGACGGAACAATGGTATTCGGTGGCGACTGAGGTCTTGGCATCACCTCTTGTAGTGACCTCTGCGGTCAACAAATGGAACTTGTTGTAAGTGCGGTTGACAAGGGTGTGCACCGCCCCCTTGACCACCAACCGCTCGGTCGAGGAATAGACGTAGTTGGCGGGCGCCAGGTAGAGAGGATCTCCGTCATTACTTCTGGTCGGGATGAGGCCCTGCCCGAGAAAGTTATGGTCGGAATACGAGTATTCCTTGCAGAGCCTGGGTTGGTGGTGCCCCGGATAAATATCGTGAGCGATGACAAATGGCAGTGACCGCTCCACGCCGTTTACGAAGAGGTGACCCTGGCGCTTGTAGCGAATGAATTCGACACCGCGCAACGGATTGACGACGCGCCACAAATAGATGGCCTGATCAATGACCTCATATTCCAGCTCCCAGCCTTTGCCGACCGGAAGCTCGATGGCCGTTACCCGACTATTTTTCAGGACCAGTCCGTAATCGGTAGCGGCCGAAGTACCAGGATGCCGGGTCAGTATCACCTGACCTGCCTTGCGTGTGATTTTCAGCAGGCATCGCTGGGTGTCATTGACTTCAACCAACATGGGAAACTGATTGAACAACACATGCTTCAGCGTGATGCTCACACCGTTCGGGGCAATGATTTTTTCTACTACCGCGACCTGGGTGCCGGCCTGAACCTTGAGCAACTCACGCCGACCATCCTTGTACCGGACTTCATAGCGTCCGCCCCCCGTCTCCAGCACCTTGGCGGTTTGCAGTTTCATTTCCCTGAACTTCAGGCCGGCAGACGTCTCCACAGCCTTATAGCGTTCACCGTTTGCCAGCGTCATGACCTTGCTGCGCAAGTCGTAATGCGTCATGGTCAAAGACCAGCCGACGCCGAAACCGGTATCCACTTGATTCAGTGGATTGAAACCCAATGTCAGTGCAAGCTCAGGGCCATTCAGACCCGCCGAGTGCAACTTGCCCAGCGAAAATGAACACGTATACATTCCGGTGCGAGGGTCAACGCCTCCAGAAACAAACTCACCGAAGTTGAAAGCATTGGAGTGAGCATTGGAAGATGAATTACTTTCCATTGAAAAAGACGTCCTTTATTTCCATATTCAGATATTGGCAAATCAAGTGACCAGTGAACACCGGCTGGCCACCTGACAAAATCAGGCAAGCTGTTTCATTGACCGCCGGGACTCGCCCAAAATAAAGGTACGCTGTTCCTTGTCACCATCGAGCGAAAGCCTGTATTCCGAGCCGAACTCATCAAGCACTGCAAACTCGAATGCACTTTCATTTTCCCGTGCCACTTGAAAGTCAGCGGAAATGTACTGAACAAGTGTCAACTGGCCGGGCACTTTGTTAATAGGTACGGTCACATAGCCCAGCGGACTGCGAAACGTTGTTTTCTGCCCATAAATCGGCGCCATGTAACCGTAAAAGTTTCTGCGTCCGTCCCGTGTATCGGGAATATTTCCGGACACGTAGACCAGCGCCGCCATTTCAGAATCATAAGGATCAAGCTTGACCTCACTGCTGTACCAGTCGAGGAGATGAACCTGTCTGCCCTCTGCGTGCAGTCCAATATGGTAAAGCTGGATCCAGTCGTAAGAGGCCCTCTGCTGCTTCTCTTCATATTTATTCAGCGAAAAACTGTTTAGCGAATACACTCTCGGCGGAATAGCTTCCAGCGTGACACTGCTATCGAAGCCAATTCCGTTCGTTCGCAGCGTCACGTTATCCATGGCTATTTCGGCAGCCACTTCCATGATTCCAGGCCGGGAGGCGGAAACCCAAAATTCAAATACTTGCACAGGATCGGAATCATCACTGATTCGATTGTCCTTGACTTGGCGAACTTCTGTAACGCGCGGCGCCCCACCCGACATTTCGTGGGCAAACCGATTCTCCTGCCTGGATACACTCCAGTCACCTTCCAGAGGCCGAGCACCGTTATAGGCAATCAGCCGCAGCGTCTGCAAGGCGGGATGCCCGTACAGTGACACGCCATCACCATTGCTATCGGCTCCTTGTACAAGCACCAACACACGCACTTGCATGCGACCGTTGGCGTAAAGCACTTTGTGCTGGCCAGACTTGGTAGCGTCGAGTTTAACTTCGATACGGGAAATACTAAGTTGTTCGTCAGACATTCAATAACACCTTGGCTAATAAATACATGACGTCCATACAAGGACGCGCCCAAGCATTGACGCATGACTAAAACAACAATAACAGCCAAGACACTCGACAAATTATGAACAGGCCATCCGAGGAAATACCTTAACATCAAACCCGGCACAGCAAACAAACATTCAAAAAGGGAAACTCCAAATTACGAAATTCAAGCTTTCCATCCGTGCCCCTTTCGTTTCGGCATTCCCCGCAGCGCTTCTCTCCTTTATTCTGGCTTTACCGATAACAGAAGATGAAGCGCTACGTTATTCATTCGTATCAGATCGTGTTAGAAAAATACGCAGAACGTTACGCTTATCAACAATCAGCTACTGCTTGAGTCTGTCCCGAACCCACTTTCTGAAGAGTCACTTTCGTACTCCGAGTCTGAAAAAGACTCTTCCACTTTTATTTCTATTTTTCTATCCATGCTGGAACGGTCAAGATATTGGTCAATTCGCTCCCTGGAAGCGTTATTCAAGGGGTTGCCCACCAGACCGATGAATAGATTCTGTGTATCCAGAATATCGAATAACTCATCCCCCACATCGACAATATTATTGTTCTGCAACGTCAATATCTCGAGCTCCTTGAGTGTTCCTACTCCCGAAGGCACATTTGAAAGATTGGCGTCATGCAGCATCAACTCAGTCAGATCTTGCATGAAGCCTACATGCGGAGCCACCGTCAAAGGGTTCTGTGACAGATTCAACAGTGTCAGCGTTTCTATTCTCCCCAGCCCCTCAGCCGTTGCTTCAGAAAGTCTGAGCGAGCACCCGTTCAAGGTAAGTTGACGCAACTCACGCATTTGGAAGATCCCTGGCGCAAGGTCCTCCATTTTTACGCCGTTCACCATCAAATATTGAACGTTGGGAAAACTGTCGAGAAATGGACCGATCCGTGCCTCCGGATTTTTTGCGGTTAATATTAACTCTGTTACATATTCGAATCGGGTGGATAACCTTGGTAACTCGCCAGAAAAATCGACATCAGCAGAAAAATGATAGTCACCATATTCCCATCTCGAAATCGACTTGCGCTGCCAGATATCCTGCAGCAACTTGCTGAATTGCTCGCGGGCCTGGCGCTGTTCGACAAGTGTCGGCGCTGACGACCATCCCGACGATTGCGAATGAGGTGATGACTCACCGGCACTCCATATCGCCAGTTCTTCACGCAGCATCGCGAACTCTTTTTCAAGCCGCTGTATCACGCCGGATGGATCATTCTTCAATCGCCGGTTGATAAACGCCGTCACCTCCTCATCCTTGAGTTGCGGATAAAGCTCACGCACGCTGTCTACAACTGACTTTGCCGATGTCGGATCGTTATCGGCTCCACCTCGCAATCCTCCCGTTTGCGCGTATTGCAAGGCAGCGGGATCGACAGAAACCGGCCGTGGAGCCATTTCCAGAACTTCGCTCACGACTTGGCGCGAGGGCAACGGCTGTAAACGCACCAATTGCCGTAACGCTTGCCCTCCTCCGTCCAGGACACCGAGCGCCTGACGCTGAACGGGCAATAACCGCGACCAGACTGACGAATAGAGATCGTTCGAATCTTTGGCAGACGCGCCCTCGGGACTGTCGATGACATACCCGGCGTCCTGTCTGACCAGTACATGAAGGAACGGCGCCTGAACATCGCCAACAGCGGTCGCGACTTTTGCGTCGTGACGAATTTCGATACGAACTGTCGATGGCCACTGCGCAAGGAGGCCGATCATATGCAACGCCAGCCGATCACTATCGAGACTGGATACCGAATCAAGGTAAATCCCTTCACAGGCTCTTGCCAGACGCACATCGCGCATTGCCAGCTGCGCGTCTTCTGCCATTTGTCGTGTCATTCCCGAATGACTGTGCACATACAGACGATCGGAGGCGCTTGCGTCCTGCCACAGCGCCTCGGCCACCGTTTTGGTCAGTTCCGGAAAACTGCGTCGCATCTGCAACGTGTTTTCATCACAGTCGAGTTCAAACGCACGCTCATGATCCTGGAAGAGCAGAGCCCGGTCCCTCTCGGCAAGATCGCCCTTGCGCGACTTCAGCAGCGCCAGCAGTTGTGGATCGAGCTGGGCGCGAACCAGCGGATCGGGATGCTGCAGTTGTGTGAAGAAAATCTGGATTTTCCGATCGAGGCTGAAACGCCTGAGAGTTTCCTGGAGCACCGCGAGGGAACGAGAATGAATGGGGAAATCACGCGCCAACGCTTCATCCATGCCACTCACCGCAAGGACACGTGTCATTGTAATTTCAGAGAAGTCGTCCACCGAATACCCCACGCGGTGAACCAGTTCAGCCGTCCGTCTGTGTATCGAATCCGTCCTTGCGAGACGATTGCGCGAATCACTGCTGTCCAGTGCGAGCCAGAACCGGCCCTCACCATCGGGCTTCAATAGCGGACCGGAAGGGTTGAGCTCTCTGGCTTGCGTGGCGCGAAGCAGACCACTCCCGGCATCCAGGACCACTTGCACGAAATGGCCGTCGGCGACTGCCACAAACTGACGCCCCTTGTACATCCGGATGCCCTGAGCATCGGCGTCGCCGAGGAGTGTTGAAGCAGGTATCCGGTAATCTGCCAGGGAGCGGGGCGCGGAAAGCATCGCAAGCTCGTCGATCGCAAAAGCAACCGGATTCGCACTCACATTGCTCTCCTGCATCAATGCACCCACCTCTAGCCGGGCGAAAGAGTTCGACGGTTCCAGTCGATTCGGTATGGATACCTGCGGCGCTACTGGAATGGGGGAGGTTGGCCGATGTGAAACATTGATGCTGAAATCGGGTGAATGGTTTGGGGCAGGAACAGTTTTGACCTTTGGCGTTTTGTCAGCCATTGAGTTCTCATCCTTGAGGAGTAGTTTACGCTGGCCCCCGCAGAACCAAGGGGCCAACACAAGTCATAAGTACTGCACTTTTTATGCGAATACCCGACAATTGAACATCACAGAGTATCGATATCCGCCGTTAAAAGAGCATATATACCTACTACTCCTGCCGAATGTGCATCAGCAGAAAATGCTATCAACCTCGTTCAAGCGTGAAGTTGCGCGTATAAAAATCCAGCCTCAACGCCAAACTATGCTCGGTACCGTGTTGATCAATGGCGCGAAAGTGAAATATTTCGCCGTGCCTGGAACCAGGTGCAATTTCAGAATATTCGGACAGCGCCTGCACAACCGTCAGCTCTCCGTTGTGATCATTGACCCTTACAGAGTATGTTTTTGACTCTCTTGTAATGGCATCGGGGAAAAGATACGCAATGGGATCGCCATTAAATGGCAGTTTCACCTCCAGAGTATTCCGTTCCGGGCGGACAAAAGTGGCCCGCATAAAATTGGTTCTCGGCTCCTCTAACTTGTTCCCCCCAGCAAAAGCGTGGTCTTTCCCCGCTTCAGCTCCGTCTGCAATCCAATCAACCAGCTTGATCTGCTGCCCCTGCGGATAAAGCCCCAGATAATAGTTGAAGATTCGATTACCGGGTTGCTCATTGCCGCGCCGGGCTTGATACCAGCGGAACTGTTCAATGGCATAAGCCGGAGGCGTTTGGGATTCGATCGTAATGCTGCTGTCATGGACGCTGGACAGCGTGGTTCCGTTACTGAGAATTCTCAACCCGTTCAGAGACAGGCGCGCAGCGATCCTGGTCGTTCCTGCGACCGATGAGGATACCCAGAAGGTGCGAACCTGAGGATGAACGCTGTCATTTTCAGCATCGTCGTAAACGACCTCACCTGTCGCCGACGTTTGCGTCTCAAGCGTGTAACGCCCTTGTTCGGTGCTCGCCGCCCAGCCGTCACGTAACGTCCTGCCGGTACTGTAATGAATGAGTTCTATGCTATCCATTACACTTTCCGGCACGTGCACGAAGTTGCCGTTGGCATCCACTCCGGACACCAGAACTTGCACTTTCACCTGCATGCGGCCATTGCCGTATAGTGATTTGCTGGTGGTGCTGTCGCCAGCATCAAACTTTACCTTGAAGCTGGCAAGGCCTTCGAGAACAGGTGCGATGGTTTGCCCGCCCTGTGTTTCGCTCACATCTTCATTCATGTTGCATTTCCTTTGAGGAGTTTTATTCAAGGATTGGCATTGAACAATCCATCAACAAAAGAAATAACATGACCTTAAAACAATCAGCAAAGCGAAAAATGTAAGAAACATACACTTGCAAACCGCCGAAAGGCTGCAAATGGTCGTTTATTAAACCGTGACTGCAACAACTATCAATGCTCGTCGTTATAGACAAACTTTGGCATTTCCCAATGAAAACGAATCGCCAGCAATCGCAACAGAAAACCGCCAAACAAGGTAATCAGGATTGCCTGCTCACTCGGCACATTGAGATACAGGCACAACATGTAACACCAGGCCGCTGCAAAAGAGACGCTGGCATACAACTCACGGCGAAAGATCAGCGGAATGTCGTTGCAGAAGATGTCGCGCAGGATGCCGCCGAATACCCCGGTGATCACGCCGCTGACCGAAGCCACCAGCATGCCGTGGCCCATTTCCAGGGCGGTCATGCAGCCGATCAGCGTAAACGCCACCAGGCCGACCGCATCGAGCACCAGAAACAGCGAACGCAGGTGACGCATCCAGCGCGCGGTGAACACGGTGATCATCGCCGCGACCGTGGTCAGCACCAGGTATTCCGGGTGTTTGACCCAGGTCAGTGGGTAGTGCCCGAGCAACACGTCGCGCACCGAACCGCCGCCCAATGCCGTGACGCAGGCAATCAGCACCACGCCAAACCAGTCCATGCCGCGACGGCCCGCAGACAGGGCGCCGGTCATGGCTTCGGCAGTAATGGCAACGAGGTAGAGCATCAGCAACATGGTGGCGATCCTGGCAGGAAGGCGCGCAGTCTACTCACTTCGCCGAGGCACCAAAAGAGGGCGCCCCGGCGTGGGTGCCGATCTCAGAACTTGATGAAATGCTTGCGGTAGTGCTGCAGCTCGGCGATGGATTCGCGGATGTCGTCCAGCGCCAGGTGAGTGCTGCCTTTCTTGAAGCTGTCACGCACGTCCGGCGCCCAGCGCGCGGCCAGTTCCTTGAGCGTGGAGACGTCGAGGTTGCGGTAGTGGAAGTAGCTTTCCAGCGACTTCATGTGGGTATAAAGGAAGCGGCGATCCTGACAGATGCTGTTGCCGCAGATCGGCGACTTGCCCTTCGGCACCCACTTTTCGAGGAAGGCGATGGTTTCGGCTTCCGCTTCGGCCATGCTGATGCGGCTATCGCGCACGCGCTGGGTCAGGCCGGAGTTGCCGTGGGTGCGAGTGTTCCACTCGTCCATCCGGGCGAGGACTTCGTCGCTGTGGTGGATGGCGATCACCGGGCCTTCGGCCAGGGTGTTGAGATCGCTGTCGGTGACGATGGTGGCCATTTCGATGATCACGTCGTTTTCCGGATCCAGACCGGTCATTTCCAGGTCGATCCAGATCAGATTCTGCGGGTTTTGCATATTTCGGCTCCTGAGCAATGCTGCGCAGTTTAGCCTAGGGCGATGCCCGGGCGTGCTAAACTCGCGGCCGTTTTACCTAATCGCTGCATTCTTCAGACGGAACACCCATGGCCAAACGCCAACTCAATCGTCGTCAAAACTGGCGCATCGAAAAGATTCAGGGCGAGCGCGCCGCCCGCGCCGCCAAACGCGAGTCCTCGGCTGTCGAGGCGCTCGAAGGCGGCGACCTGGGCCCGGAACAGCACGGCCTGGTGATCGCCCACTTCGGTGTGCAGGTCGAGGTCGAGGCCGTTGACGGCGAACTGGCCGGCCAGGTCTTCCGCTGCCACTTGCGGGCCAACCTGCCAGCGCTGGTAACCGGCGACCGCGTCGTCTGGCGCGCCGGCAACCAGGGCATCGGCGTGATTGTCGCGCAACTGCCGCGCACCACCGAGCTGTGCCGTCCGGACAGCCGTGGTCAGCTCAAACCGGTGGCCGCCAACGTCGACATGATCGTCATCGTCTTCGCCCCGCTGCCCGAGCCCCATGCCAACCTGATCGACCGTTATCTGGTCGCCGCCGAACACGCCGGCATCCGCCCGCTGTTGCTGCTGAACAAGTTCGACCTGATCGACGAGCAGAACGCCCCGGCCCTGAACGCGCTGCTGGCGGTGTACCGGACCCTGGGTTATCCGGTGCTGGAAGTCTCGGCGCACCATGGCAACGGCATGGAGCAGTTGCAGAAACAGCTCGACGGGCGCATCAGCGTGTTCGTCGGTCAGTCCGGTGTCGGCAAGTCGTCGCTGGTCAACAGCCTGCTGCCCGACGTGGAAACCCGTGTCGGCCCGCTGTCCGAACTGTCCGGCCAGGGCACCCACACCACGACCACCGCACGGCTGTTCCACTTCCCCGGCGGCGGTGAACTGATCGACTCCCCGGGCATCCGCGAATTCGGCCTCGGCCATGTCAGCCGTGCCGATGTCGAAGCCGGTTTCATCGAGTTCGACGACCTGCTCGGCACCTGCCGCTTCCGCGACTGCAAGCACGACCGCGAACCGGGCTGTGCCTTGCTCAAGGCACTTGAGGACGGACGCATCCAGCAGCAGCGGATGAACAGCTACCGCTCGATCATCGCCAGCCTGCCGGAAAACGGTTACTGAGCGTTCAAGTAGCCAGACACAAAAAAGCCGCGATCATCTCGCGGCTTTTTTGTGGATCACTGTTTCGGCGCGGGCGCCGGAGCAGTGGCCGGTGCAGCAGGCGCCGGGGCAGGCGTCGCGCTGCCCGGCTCGACCGGTTTCGGCAGCGGGTCGTCAAACAGATTCAACCGTTCGCGCAACTCGTGGGCCGGCACTGGCTGCTGATCCGCCGGCAAGGCATTCGGGTCGACCGGTTTGGCTGGATCGGCACCGTTCTGCCCTTCAGCCGGTTTCGCCGGCTCGGCACCTTGCGAACCTTCGATGGCGGCCTGGGCCTTCTTGGTCAGGACCACGATGTCGATGCGGCGGTTGACCGGGTTGAACGGGTTCTCCTTGTCGAACAGCGCCGACGAGGCGTAACCCACCACACGCGCCACTTGCGAATCCGGATAACTGCCCGCCACCAGCGCACGCCGGGCGGCGTTGGCACGGTTGGCCGAGAGTTCCCAGTTGCCGAAGTCGCCAGTGCCAGTGTACGGCTTGGCGTCGGTGTGGCCGCTGATGCTGATCTTGTTCGGCACCGCTTTGATGGTGTCGGCCATGGCCAGCAGGATGTCTTCGAAGTACGGCTTCAGGCGCGCAGAACCGGAGTCGAACATCGGCCGGTTCTCGGCGTCCATGATCTGGATGCGCAAGCCGTTCGGCGTGATTTCGAACAGGATCTGGTCCTTGAACTTCTGCAGTTGCGGGTTCTCGTCGACCTTGTTCTGCAGTTCTTGCAGCAGCAGTTCCAGGCGTTCCTTCTCGACCTGCTCGGCCATGCCTTCAACCTGTTCAGTATCGACTGTGACCTTGTCCGGTTGCGGCTGAGACTTCACTTCAGGGTTGAGGGTGTTTTCCGGCGCCAGGGTCGGCGTGCCGCCCAGATCGATGATGTACGGCGTGCCGCTCTCGGAGAAACCGACCGGGTCCTTGAAGTAACCGGCGATGGCGATCTTCTGCTCCGGGGTCGCGGTGGACAGCAGCCACAACACCAGGAAGAACGCCATCATCGCCGTCGCGAAGTCGGCGAAGGCGATCTTCCACGCCCCGCCGTGATGCCCGCCGGCGATGCGCTTGACGCGCTTGATGATTATCGGCTGGTTATTTTCCATGACTTAGCGACCGCGAACGGCTTGTTCCAGCTCGGCAAAGCTTGGACGGTGAGCCGGGTACAGAACCTTGCGACCGAACTCGACAGCCAGCGACGGCGGCATGCCGGAAGCCGAAGCCACCAGCGAGGCCTTGATGGCTTCGTAGACGTTCAGCTCTTCCTTGGCATCGTGGGCCAGGGAGTGCGCCAACGGACCGAAGAAACCGTACGCCGCGAGAATACCGAAGAAGGTACCTACCAGTGCCGCACCGACGTGCAGACCGATGGACTTCTGATCGCCTTCACCCAGGGAGGCCATGGTCACCACGATACCCAGTACCGCCGCGACGATACCGAAACCCGGCATGGCGTCGGCGATGCCGTTCACCGCGTGGGACGGATGCTCGAGGTCTTCCTTGAGGCTGTACAGTTCCATGTCGAACAGGCCTTCCAGCTCGTGGGGAGCCATGTTGCCGGACGACATGATGCGCAGGTAATCGCAGATGAACGCGGTCATGCGTTCGTCCTTCAGCACCGCCGGGTACTTGGCGAAGATCGGGCTCGCGGCGGCATCTTCGATGTCGCCTTCGATGGCCATCATGCCTTCGCGGCGGCTCTTGTTGAGGATCTCGTAGATCAGGCCCAGCACTTCCAGATAGAACGTGTGGCTGAAACGCGAACTGAACATGCCCAGGGATTTCTTGAGCACATGCATCGTCATGTAACCGGGGTTGGCCTGGAGGAAGGCTCCGAGTGCCGCACCGCCGATGATCATCACCTCGAAGGGCTGGATCAGGGCGGCAATCTTGCCGTGGGAGAGCACGTATCCGCCGAGCACGCTCGCGAATACGACGATGATGCCGATAATTTTAGCCATAGGTAGAAAGGTACTTGTTTAAGTCGGGTTCAAGGTCATATTCGGAAGTTAAAAAATCTCTTCTTCTACTTATCGGCAAAACTGCGCCAGACTATAGCCAGTTCAGGCGAAAAGCCAATTTAGCCCATGCCGGGCGCGTCTACAGTCAGTGAAGATCTCGTCCAGACATGGCTAATGAAACGAACGTCCCACACGCAAGACCGACCACACTCGATGGCTGGGTGAAGCTGCTCGACGGCGTGCGCCTGCCGGTACCGCAAGAAGCACACGACCGCGTTTGCCGTGCCATCCGCGACAATCGCAGCTCGTTGCGCGACATTGCCGAGCTGATGCAGGACAGCCCTGCATTGGCCCTGAGCATCATCCGCGAAGCCAACCGTCACACCCTGGGCAGCATGACTGCGCCGGCGGAAAACCTTGAAGTGGCGATCAATCGTCTTGGTCTGGCCCGCACCGAAGAACTGCTGGCACGCCTGCCCGCCGAACCCCAGGCACAAATCCCCCAGGCCTTGCGCCAGATACAGATGATCAGCCAGCACGCCACCCAACAGGCCAACGGTTTTTTTGCCAGTCGCCTGGCGCGGCTGTGGCAGGACATTCATTGGGGCAGCCTGCTGTTTCTGTCGCCGCTGTGGCCGTTGGCACTGACCTTTCCCAAATTGCTTGAAGAGTGGGAAGTGCGGGTTATCCACAAGGGCGAATCAGCGCGAGTCGTTGAAAAGCAGCTGTTCGGTGTGCGCCTGCTGAAAATCGGCGAAGCGCTTGTGCAAGCCTGGCGTCTGCCGATCTGGGTGCAGCAAGGTTACCGACTGCTGCTGACCGAGCAGCGCGAACTGGTCAAGGTCCTGCGCATTGCCCGCGACGTCGATCATCCGCTGCGCCAACAGAATCACCTCGATGACGACCCGACCTTGCGCCGCTGGCTCAACCAGCCAGCCAACACCGTGCTGCTGGCCAACGGTCTGGCACTCTCGGCGCAACAGGCCTGGGACAGTCCGCACAGCGAGCGCTGGCAATACCTGACCAGCCTTTACCTGCAAATCTCGATGGACGAGGTGCAACAGCAGTTGCACCAACAGGCCGCTGTCAGCGCTCGCCATCACTTCATGCCCGACCTCTGGCACCCGGCGGTCTCGCTGCTGTGGCCGTGGGGCACCCGTCGTCTGCCCGCCGGAATGCTGCCGGCTGCGGCGCCGTCCGCTGAAGACCTGACCCGGTGGCGCCGGCAATGCGCCGAGCTGCTGGCCGTGCCAAGCCGCTTCACCAACGCCATGAGCCTGACCGTCGCCGCCCGCGATGCGCTGGTCGCCAGCGGCATGCGTCGGGTGATGATCCTGATGGCCGACCGCAGCCACGCCAATCTGCGCGTCCATCAAACCTCGGGGTTGCCGAAGGAAGCTGCTGCGCTCAATTTTGTCGTCAGCCAGAGCACCGTGCTGCAACGATTGCTCGCGCAGCAGGCGCAGGTGCGGATCACCCCGGACAACAACGCCCAGTTTTCCGCCCTGCTGCCGCCCTCGCTACGCGCCCTGTTTCGTGGCGAACACCTGTTCCTGCGCTCGCTGGTGAACAACGGCCGGGTGATCATGATCGTGGTCGCCGACCAGGGCGGCGGGCCGTTCGCCGACATCACCGTACAAGCCTTCGGCAAAACCGCGCAGTGCATCGAGAAAGCACTGCACAGCTTTAGCCAGCGCGGCCAATGACAGCTACAATCCTTCCCCTTTGTGCTCTGGAGACCTCACATGCCTGACTTCTCTGGCCTGGCGCTGGTGATCGAGCCGAGCGACCTGCTCCCGCGCCTCGAATCCCGCGATCTGATTCTGGTGGATCTGACCAGTGCCGCCCGCTATGCCGAGGGGCACCTTCCCGGCGCACGCTTCGTCGATCCGAAGCGCACCCAGCTGGGCCTGGCACCGGCTCCGGGCTTGCTGCCGACAAAGGAAAAACTCGAAGAGCTGTTCGGCGAACTGGGCCACAACAAGGACGCGGTCTACGTGGTCTATGACGACGAAGGCGGCGGTTGGGCCGGACGCTTCATCTGGCTGCTCGACGTGATCGGTCACGACAAATATCACTACCTCGACGGCGGTCTGACGGCGTGGCTGGCGGAAGGTTCGCCAATGTCGATCCAGGTTCCTCCAGCGGTGGGCGGCCCGGTAGCCCTGACCCTGCACGACGAGCCGACCGCCACCCGTGAATACTTGCAAAGCCGTCTCGGCGCCGCTGACCTGGCAATCTGGGACGCTCGCGGGCCGCTGGAGTATTCCGGCGAGAAAGTCCTCGCAGCCAAAGGTGGACACATCCCCGGCGCGGTCAATTTCGAATGGACGGCGGGCATGGACCAGGCGCGTCAACTGCGCATCCGTACCGACATGCCGCAGATCCTGGAAAACCTCGGGATCACCAAGGACAAAGAAGTCATTACCCACTGCCAGACCCATCACCGGTCCGGTTTCACTTATCTGGTGGCCAAGGCCCTCGGTTATCCGCGGGTCAAGGGCTACGCCGGTTCCTGGGGCGAATGGGGCAACCACCCCGACACCCCCGTCGAGCTTTAAGGATTTTTAAGGACAGTCATGAAAGAGCGTTTGTTTATCATCAGCCAGTACCTGCTGCCTCATCACTTGCTGTCGCGCCTGGCCGGCTGCATTGCCGAGTGCCGCGTGCGCTGGTTCAAGAATGCCTTCACCACCTGGTTCGCCAAGCGTTATCAGGTGGACATGTCGCAGGCACTGGTTGAAGACGTCACCGCTTACGAGCACTTCAATGCCTTCTTCACCCGTGCCCTGAAAGACGGCGCACGTCCACTGGACCCGACCCCGGGCGCGATCCTCAGCCCGGCCGACGGTGCGATCAGCCAGCTCGGCCCGATCGAGCACGGTCGCATCTTCCAGGCCAAGGGCCACAGCTTCAGCGTGCTGGAACTGCTGGGTGGCGACGCGGCCAATGCGGCGCCGTTCATGGGCGGTGAATTCGCCACCGTTTACCTGTCGCCCAAGGACTACCACCGGGTGCACATGCCGCTGGCCGGCACCCTGCGCGAAATGGTCTATATCCCGGGACGGATCTTCTCGGTCAACCAGACCACCGCGGAAAACGTTCCGGAACTGTTTGCCCGCAACGAGCGCGTAGCGTGCATCTTCGACACCGAGCGCGGGCCGATGGCCGTGGTGCTGGTGGGCGCGATGATCGTGGCCTCAATCGAAACCGTGTGGGCCGGTCTGGTCACGCCGCCGAAGCGTGAGCTGAAAACCTTCCGTTACGACGAAGCCGCCCGTGCGCCGATTCATCTGGAAAAAGGTGCGGAACTGGGGCGCTTCAAGCTGGGTTCGACCGCGATCGTGCTGTTCGGGCCGGATCAGGTGAAGTGGGTTGAAGAACTGAAAGCCGGCTCGCCGGTACAGATGGGTCAGGCCCTGGCACTGTCGAACGCCTGAACCTGCTGATCCGCCCCTGCGCACGTCTGCGAAGGGGCGGACACGACCTGAGTAGCGCCGTTACTCTATCTGCCCACGGAAGCCGATCGGCCCTTCGTTGGCGTAGGTATTGGTGCCGCTGAGGTTTTTCCCGCCGTCACTCGACGTGACACTCAACGCGATAACGTTCTGGTTATCCCGACCGCCGATCACCCATTTGCCACCCGGATGCCAGGGGGCATCGTTGCCACCCCACTGGTTCTCGACGTTGTACTGGTTCTGACCAGTGCGCTGAGCCTTGAAGCCAATAGGGCCTTCGCCGGCGTAAGTCATGGTGCCGGTGAAGCTTTTGCCGCCATCGCCAGACTTGATGTCGATGGCGACGACTTTCTGGTTGTCCCGCGCGCCCAGGACCCAGGTTCCACCCGGATGCCAAGGTGCCGAACTACCGCCCCATTGGTTTGCCACTGCGTATTTAGACATGAACCTCATCTCCTTGAAGTTTTTCAGAGACCTGCCCGACGTTGGCGGCAAGCCGTGCAACCGTGCGTTTCCGATCGCACGCCAGAGAGCCTAGTAGCGCCAGCCGAAATGGCACCAGGCCAGCAGACCAATGGTAAAAAAGCCGGATAAACGCCTGCGAAACAGACCACAACTGCTAAAGTTTTTGGCATTGCCCTATTCGCCGCCGGAGCTGGTCACGGCATGAGTGAGCCTCGATCCCAACCACAACTGAGCGCCCCGATCCCGGCGCTGTTGCGCCTGTCATTCTGTGAAGCCACCCCGCGCGACCTCAAGCGCTGGATCGCCGGTCTGCCCAAGGCCAACATCGGCGAAACCGCGCGCCAGCTCTATCAGGGGCTTGGTGAACTCAATCAATTGCTGACACCCAGCGACAACCGCCTGCACCTGCTGGAGCTGTTGCGGCCCGAGGTGTATTTCGTCTGCCAGCACCTTGAGCGACATTTTCTGCATCAGGCGATCATGCTCGATGAGCGCTCGCGCAAGATCAGCAACCTGTGCCAGGCCCTGCAAAGCCATCTGGCCATCGGCTACAAACAGATCGTTCTGCGCATCGCCCCCAAATACACAAGGGATCGGGCAGCCTTGTTGAGCGTAGCGCTGCAACGTGCAACCCACGCGCTGAAAGGACAACTGCTGCGCGCCACGCAGCTGTACAGCCCGGCGCCGGAACAGCTGTGGTTTGAACTGCACCAATTGTTTCGCTGCGCCTGCGACTTGCAGCTGCAGCATCGCCGGGTCCGCGATGACCTGGCCAGCCTGGCCGGCGAACTGAGCGTCGAACAGACTTACATCGCCGCCCTGCTGCTGGGCAGCGCTCGCTGCAATCAGTTGCGGCAGAATCCGATCGCCCAACTCGCGCAGGTGCTCGAGCCCTGGAGCGCCTGGCTGAAACTGCATCCCGGTGCCCCGGGCGAGGGATTGTTCGCCATTTCTGCAGAGATCGACGCCGGCCCGCGTTATCGCAGCAAGTTTCGCAGCGAACAACAGCCCGACCTGCTCGGCTTCGATCCGCAACCGCTGGTGAAGGCCATCGAGGCTCACCTGCTGCATCAGGACACTTCGACGCCGCTGCCCGTCCCATCCGGCCTGACCCTCGACACCCTGCAACATCTGCTCGCCACTTGGGGCGAGGCCGCCGAGCGCAGTTTTCAGCGCACCGTCGGCCAGGGCAACCTGACTGTGTGCGTCGGCATGAGCGCCCTGCACTTCTATCTTGGGGGCGAACGCACATTCAGCGAATTGCTCAAACACCCGGGCTCACGCGCCGCCAATTTCAGCCAGGCGGTGGCTCAAGGTGAAAAGGACAGCTGGAGCCAGGCCTTCGACGCCGCTCCGCAGAGCAAGGCCGACGAATTCCTGCCCTACGAGGAAATCCGCTACGAACCGCTGGCCGACGACGAAGGCGACGCTGACAGCCCGCCGCATTACCCGACCTATGCGTTGCCGGTCATCAACCACAGTCCGGGCGGTTACTGCCTGGCGTGGCCAAAAGAAGTGCCCGCCGAATTGCAGACCGGGGAAATGGTCGGCATCCAGGACACCACGAATCAGGGCTGGAGCATTGCCGTGGTGCGCTGGATCCGTCAGGTGCGTGGTGCCGGGACACAAATGGGTATCGAGCTGGTGGCCCCATACGCCCAGCCCTGCGGCCTGCAACTGGTGCGCACCCGGGACGATCACAGCCATTACCTGCGAGGTTTGCTGTTGCCGGAAATCAGCGCCATCGACTTGCCCGCAACGCTATTGGCGCCGCGACTGCCGTTTCAGGAAGGCAACAAAGTGCTGATCAACACCCAGGGCGAAGAGCACCGCGCCGGGCTGGATCGGCGAGTAGCGAGCACACACAGTTTCAATCAGTTCGCTTATCGCTCATTGGAGACCGCGCAGAATGGCGGGAGCGAGGAGGATTTCGACTCGTTGTGGAAATCCCTTTGAGTACAACCAGGTAATCCAGGGCGCTCCATTCGCGAGCAAGCCCGCTCCCACATTGGAATGCATTTCAAATGTGGGAGCGGGCTTGCTCGCGAAGGGGCAGCTCAGGCGGCAGAGCTTTCAGAGCTGCCCGTCGCGATCCCGGAAGCCCAACAGGTACAGCACGCCATCCAGACCGAGCGTCGAGATCGCCTGCTTCGCCGATTGCTTGACCAGCGGCTTGGCGCGGAACGCCACACCCAGACCGGCAATCGCCAGCATTGGCAGGTCGTTGGCCCCGTCGCCCACGGCAATGGTCTGCTCCAGACGCAAACCTTCTTTTTCAGCCAGCTGTTTCAGCAGATCGGCCTTGCGCTGGGCATCGACGATCGGCTCGATCGCCACGCCGGTGCACTTGCCGTCGACCACTTCCAGCTCGTTGGCGAACACGTAGTCGATGCCGAGTCTGGCCTGCAATTGCTTGGCGAAGTAAGTGAAGCCGCCCGACAGGATCGCGGTCTTGTAGCCCAGGCGCTTGAGTTCGGCGAACAGGGTTTCAGCGCCTTCGGTCAGGCGCAGCGAGGCACCGATCGAATCGAGCACGCTGACATCCAGCCCCTTGAGCAGTGCCAGACGCTCCTTGAAGCTGGCGCGGAAGTCCAGCTCGCCGGCCATCGCCCGCTCGGTGATTTGCGAAACCTGGTCGCCGACACCGGCGGCCTTGGCCAGCTCGTCGATGACTTCGGCTTCGATCAGGGTCGAGTCCATGTCGAACACCGCCAGGCGACGATTGCGACGGAACAGCGAATCTTCCTGGAAGGCGATATCGACGTTCAGTTCCTGGGCAACGCTGAGGAACTCGGCGCGCAGGGCCTGCGGATCGGCGGCTTCGCCACGCACAGAGAACTCGATGCACCCCTTGCCCTTGTCCGCGGGAGTGTCCAGCGGCATGCGCCCCGACAGACGGTCGATGTGGTCGATGTTCAGGCCATATTTGGCGGTGATCGAACTCACGGCCTGCAACTGGCCGGCGGTGACCTTGCGAGTCAGCAGTGTGACGATGTGGCGTTTCTTGCCCTGATTGCCCACCCATTGCTGGTAATCCTCTTCGGATACCGGGGTGAAGCGCACCTGCTGGTCGAGCTCGTAGCCCTTGAACAGGATGTCCTTGAGCACAGAATTGCCTGGCTCGGAGTCGGGGATTTCCACGAGGATGCCGAACGACAGCATGTCATGGATCACCGCCTGACCGATGTCGAGGATATTCACACCACCCTGGGCCAGAACGCCGGTAATGGCCGCAGTCAGACCGGGACGGTCGACTCCCGTGATGTTAATCAGGACGATTTCGCGCAACGCGCACCCCCGCAACTGGAAAAAAACCGCATTCTACCCACTTTCAGTGACCATCGGGCACCGCCAGCGCTTTGCCGGTCTAGGGCCTGTCGCTATACTGCGCGTCAACTTCACGGACAAAAGAGCCGAGCTCAGTGAACCGGCCCACGCCAGTTAAAACCGATAACTTCTTCCTGCTGATCTTCCGTGCACTGCGCCACCGCCGTGTACCGATTTCATTGCGCATTGCCAGCCATAACGTGATCCTGGTCGCCCTGGCCCTGGTGATCTATGCCTGCGTGATGGGCTTGCAGTTCAAGCAGGCCATGCACGAGCAGGCCGATGCCCTGGGCGAAAGCCTGACCACGCAGACCGCCACCTCCGCGACCGAGCTGCTGGTGTCCAACGACATCCTCAGCCTCAACGTGCTGCTCAACAACCTGACCAAGAACAAGCTGGTGGCCCACGCCGCCATCTACAGCGTGGACAACCGCATCCTCGCCGAGTCCGGTCAGCGGCCCAAGCACAGCCTGCTGGGCGAAGCCGAGGGCATGTACGAGAGCAAGATCACCTTCCAGGACGTGACCGCCGGGCAATTGCGCATCAGCCTGGACATGGACCAGTTCCAGCAGCCGATGACCATCAGTCTGCAGAGCATGGGCATTTTGAGTGCGATCCTGCTGGCACTGTCCCTGGCCCTGAGCCTGCGTCTTGGCCGGCACATCTCCACGCCGTTGCTGCAATTGCGTGTGTGGCTGCGCAGGATCGACGAATACACGCCGGGGATTGACCGTCAGGACGAGATCGGCGATCTGGCCCGCCAACTGCACGCCAGTTACGCTCCGGAGCCAAGCATTCCCGAGCCTGAGCCGGAACCCGAGTTCGAGGACGATGACGTCGGGCCGGAATTCGAGGTGCGCAACCTGCGCGATCCGAGTTTTGACGAGAGCCGCCCGATGGCCGCGCAGAAACCTGCGCCACGCCATGTAGTCAGCACCGTTGAAGACGACGATGACGAAGACCCGTTCGCCGACCTGCGTGACGAATCCCTGAACGACGTCGCGCAACCGGCGGTGCGCCGCCCGACGCCGAGCGTTCCGCAACACACCGCGGTGCTGGCCGTGCAACTTGGCTCGCAAGAACAATTGCGCCGCTTGCCACGGGCACGTCTGGAAGAGCTGCAGGAGCGCTATCGCGACTGTCTGGAGCAGGCGGCTTCGCTGTACCAGGGTGAAATCGAAACCCTGAATGACGGCAGCACGCTGATGCTGTTCCACACCGAAGACAGCGGCGACGATTACCTGACCAACGCCATCTGCTGCGGCGAGCTGCTGCGGGCACTGGGCCATCAACTGCAGATCGAAGTCGCCGACAGCGGCATCACCCTGCAATTGCAGCTGGGCCTGACCCTGGGCGACGAACTGTTCGGACTGAGCCAGATCGACTTGCTGCTGACCGACTCCGCCCAGGACGCCCTGGCGCTGTCGCAACACAGCCGCAACCTGCTGCTGGTGGAGCGCAAGATCGGTGATGACGCGCTGATACGCCAACGTGCGCGGATCCGGCCGATTGCCAGCCCTGAGGGTGCCTGCTGTGTTGAGCGCTTGATGGAGCCTTACCCGTCGATGCTCGAGCGGCAACTGGCGCGGATGCATGAGCGTCGGGCCTGAGGCCTTGATGTAAAGAAGCCCGCAGACGAGTGATTGTCTGCGGGCTTTTTTGTGCGCGGTGGTTTCGTGATTGCGCCAGACTTTGGAGCCCCCTCCCCCTACGATTGGGGGATGTTCGGGATCTACACCGACCTGAAAGAACAAGACCGAATCCATAATCCAGACAAGCAACCGAACACGACTTCACAAATCCATAATCGACTCGAGCTTTCAGGTCGATGGATAGCGGCAGACGCCTCGGTCAGTCCCCTCTCCCTTTGGGCGGTCCGACGTTTCGGGAGGGTTAGGGTGAGGGGCTTTTGATCGTCTACTCAGAACCCCAGACACAACAAAGCCCGCACAAGGCGGGCTCTGTCTTGACTCGTTCCAGCCTCAGAAGCGAAACACTTCCATATCCGTACGAATCGGCGAAGCCATCGGGATCTTCGGCTGTTTCTCGGCTTCCGCCGCCGGCGCTGCCGGCTTCGGTGCCGGTTTGCGCGGTGCTTCGGCAACCGGTGGCTGGTTGGCCAGCGGTTTGAGCGCGACCGACAGTTGCTCGGCCAGGCGCTGCAGCAGGATACCTTGTGCCTGAACCTGCGAAGCCGTGCCGCCACTGTGCAGCTCTTGCAGATGAACGATGCGGTTGTCCCGAACCTGACCACGACGGTCGATCAGGCGCCACTGTGCGTCGAGAATCGCCGGCTGCTTGGCACCGGAGTCCAGGCGAGTGATGGTCAACAGCACCTGTACATCCGGGGTGAAGCCTGCGGTGGCCGGCGCCAGCACCACGCGCTGACTGTCCAGACGACCGGCGACCTGACGCAGCAGCAATTGATCGATATCCGACGAAAGGCTGCCAGCCCAGCGACCATCGACCGCTGCCTGCAGGCTGCCGTCCGGTTGACGCTGCAGCAGGGTTTCACGTTGCAGGTAGTCGGCAACGACCACAGGGCCCAGCAAAACCGCCATGCCCGCGCTTTGCGCAGGCTGAGCCGGACTTCCGCTGTCCAGCTGATACAGCGACACCGGCTGGTGAACGCTGCAACCCGCCAGGCCAAGAACGCCGGCGAGCAGGAAAATAAGGGGGCGCAGAGAAGTCATCATCCCGTCCAGGTGGCCGCCACAAGGCTGACCACAGTGAAAATACTCAACATTTGTGAAGAACGCTCGGCCACGCCGGCGCTTGGAAAGGCCATATCATCCGTGAATATGCGTTCCGACTCCAGCGCCAAAGCGCCGATCTACGGGTTAAATCGTAGATCGGGCGCTCTAGAGAGGCGTTATCACTTGTTTTCTCCGCCGGAGAAGACAGAGCGAATGCCCCCTGGCCGCTTAATTGAGGTTTTCGACGAGCAGCGCGTCCACCCGCTGGAAGCCCCGTGGCAGTTTATTGCCACGACGACCACGCTCACCCTTGTAGTGTTCGAGGTCGTCGGCTTTCAGCGACAAGGTACGTTTTCCGGCCTGCAGCACCAGCGTGGCGCCTTCCGGAAGAACGGCGATGTCCGTGACATATTCTTCGCGACTGGCCACACGTTCACCGGAGATACCGATGATCTTGTTGCCTTTGCCCTTCCCTAATTGTGGCAGATCGCTGATTTTGAAGATCAGCAGGCGACCCTCGGTCGTCACCGAGGCCAGCCAGTTCTGTTCGCGGTCGGCCACAGGGCGCGGCGTGATCACCTTGGCGTTGTTCGGCAGGCTCAACAGGGCCTTGCCGGCCTTGTTCTTGGCTTGCAGGTCTTCGCCTTTCACCACGAAACCGTAGCCGGCGTCGGAGGCGATCACGTACAGCGCGTCGTCTTCCGGCATCAGTACGCATTCGAACGTAGCGCCAGGCGGTGGCGTCAGACGACCGGTCAACGGCTCGCCCTGGCCCCGTGCAGAAGGCAAGGTGTGCGCGGCCACCGAGTAACTGCGGCCCGTGGAGTCGATGACCACGGCTGACTGGTTGGAACGCCCCGCCGCCGAGGTCTTGAAGCCGTCGCCGGCCTTGTACGACAGGCCGGTGGCGTCGATCTCGTGGCCCTTGGCCGAACGGATCCAGCCTTTTTCCGACAGAACAACGGTCACTTTCTCGTTCGGCAGCAGATCGTGTTCGGTCAGCGCCTTGGCTTCGGCGCGCTCGACGATTGGCGACCGACGGTCGTCGCCGTAGGTTTCGGCATCTTTCAGCAGTTCGCTGCGAACCAGTTTTTTCAGCTTGGCTTCACTGCTCAGCAGGGCTTGCAGCTTGGCCTGCTCCTTGAGCAATTCGTCCTGCTCGTCGCGCAGTTTCATCTCTTCCAGACGCGCCAACTGACGCAGACGGGTGTCGAGGATGTAGTCGGCCTGGATTTCGCTCAGGGCGAAGCGTTCGATCAGCTTGGCTTTCGGGTGCTCCTCGGTGCGGATGATGTGGATCACTTCATCCAGATTGAGGTAGGCAATCAACAAACCGTCCAACAGGTGCAGGCGACGCTCGACCTTGTCGAGGCGGAATTGCAGGCGGCGACGCACGGTCAGCACGCGGAATTCCAGCCACTCCACCAGCAACGCACGAAGGTTTTTCAGCTGCGGCTTGCCATCCAGACCGATGATGTTGACGTTGACCCGGTAGGTCGACTCCAGCTCGGTGCTGGCAAACAGGTGTTGCATCAGCGCTTCGTGATCGACGCGGCTGTTGACCGGGATGATTACGATCCGGCACGGGTTCTCGTGGTCGGATTCGTCACGCAGGTCAGCGATCTGCGGCGCTTTCGACGGCTTGGCCTGCATCAGCGCGGCGATCTGCTCCAGCACCTTGGCCCCGGAGACCTGGTGCGGCAGCGCGGTGACGATGATGTCGCCGTCCTCGACGTGGTACACGGCGCGCATGCGCACCGAGCCCTTGCCGGTTTCGTACATTTTCAGCAGGTCGGCGCGCGGGGTGATGATTTCCGCTTCGGTCGGGTAGTCCGGGCCCTGAATGTGTTCGCAGAGCTGCTCGACCGTGGCTTTCGGCTCGTCGAGCAGACGCACGCAAGCGGTGGCGACTTCGCGCAGGTTGTGTGGCGGCACGTCAGTGGCCATGCCCACGGCGATACCGGTGGTGCCGTTGAGCAGGATGTTCGGAAGGCGCGCAGGGAGAACCAGCGGTTCCTGCAGGGTGCCGTCGAAGTTCGGGCCCCAGTCTGCGGTGCCTTGGCCCAGCTCGCTGAGCAACACTTCGGAATAACGCGACAGCCGCGCTTCGGTGTATCGCATGGCGGCGAAGGACTTCGGATCGTCCGGCGCACCCCAGTTGCCCTGACCGTCCACCAGCGTGTAGCGATAGCTGAACGGCTGGGCCATCAGCACCATCGCTTCGTAGCACGCCGAGTCGCCGTGCGGGTGGAACTTGCCGAGCACGTCGCCGACGGTACGCGCCGACTTCTTGTGCTTGGAATCGGCATCCAGCCCCAGCTCGCTCATGGCGTAGATGATACGCCGCTGTACCGGTTTCAGACCGTCGCCGATATGCGGCAGGGCACGGTCCATGATCACGTACATGGAGTAGTTGAGGTAGGCATTTTCGGTGAAGTCAGCCAGCGACCGGCGTTCTACACCGTCCAGGCTGAGATCAAGGGAGTCGCTCATGCGGGCCTCATCGGTTCGTTGTCTGGCGCAGCAGCATGGTGCCACCGCGCTGGGTAAATTCAAGTTTGTTCAGGGCGCTCATGCCGAGCAGCACCTGATCGCCATGCAGCCCCGGCGCCACCAGTGCGCGGACGTCCCGCAGCACGATGTCGCCCAGTTGCAGGCGGTCGATACGGGTGCGATAGCCCTGGCTCAGGCCATTGGCCGTGCTCAGGGTCACACCGAAACCTTCTTCCAGCCGGAGGTCTTTAGCGACCTGCGCCGGGATTGCCACGTCGGTCGCGCCGGTGTCGAGCATGAACTCCACCGGCCGACCGTTGATCAGGCCGCTGGCGACAAAATGTCCCTGGGTGTTGCCGATCAGTTTCACTTCGATCACGCCGCCCACCTGCTCCGAGCTGACCACCACATTGGGATTGCGTTGACGCTCTTCCCACTGGCCAAAAAACCGCGTGGCCAGAAACAGCGCCGCGCACCAGGCCAGAATCATCAACACCCGACCGGCACGCTTGCCTGGCGGTTGCTGGCTCAAGGCTTGGCACTCCAGCCACCCTCGGGTGCGGCGAAACGCCAGACGATCGGGCGGACTTCGCCATCGGCGCGGGGGCCGAAATTGTTGTCGACACCAATCCAGGCGCCTTGAGCATCGACCACCAGCGCCTCTTCCAGCCCGAAGTTCTGCGAATAACGCCGATTGGCCTGCAACAGCTCGTCCGCATACGACCAGCAGAGCTCGACCTTGGCCGTCTGCGCATCACGACGACAGATCTGGTAGGCGTTGCGTTCAAGGGTAAACAGTTTGCCGTCGAACAGGGACACGTCGGAAAAATCCCGATTGACCGGTCGGGCCTTGGGAAACTGCGGCGGTTGCATTTCCATCCCGCCTTCACTGAGCAGCACGCAGCGGCCGTCACAGTCCCATACCGTTTGCTGACGCTTGATCATCAACAGGCCACGGTTTTGCCGTTCGGCGGCGAGCCACATCTGATCGCCCGCCGGGTTGATCGCCAGACCTTCGAAGATCGCATTGAACTGCAGCAACATCCCGCTGGCCCGAGCTTCGCGAACCATCATCGGCGAGATTTTCAGCCACGCCGACGGCCCCTGCGCAGGCACTTGGAGCACCGCTGCATGACCTTCGCTGACAATGTAGCGATTGCCGGCGCTGTCGCAGGTGATCCCTTCGAAATCCAGATCGCCACCACGGACGAACGAGGCCGCCCAGGTCCGCGATTTGATGCCCCACGGCAAGCCGCTGTCGGGCACCGGCGGCGGATCGATGCGCACGGCCGTGGCCTGCCAGACCGGATCGCGGGTATCGAGTCGATAGATCTGGTCATCGTCCCGATCCGAAACCGTCCACAGCGCGTTGCCGCACAAGGCCAGCCCCGAGAGGTTGCCGCCACGCATGCCTTCGACCGGGTGTTCGGCGAGCACGCGCAGTTCTTGCGCAGGCTCTGCCGACACCGTCATCGAACCCAGCAGCAAGGCACCCGCCAAGGCCCAGCCAAACCGCATCAGGCCAGAACCTCGGCGAGGTTGCCCTTGGATTCAAGCCAGGTCTTGCGGTCGCCGGCGCGTTTCTTCGCCAGCAGCATGTCCATCATTTCCGAGGTCTGGGCGAAGTCTTCGCCGAGGGTCAGTTGCACCAGGCGGCGGGTGTTCGGGTCCATGGTGGTTTCACGCAGTTGCGGCGGGTTCATTTCACCCAGGCCCTTGAATCGGGTGACCTGCGGCTTGCCGCGTTTCTTCTCGGCCACCAGACGATCGAGGATCCCGTCGCGCTCGGCTTCGTCGAGGGCGTAGTAGATCTCTTTGCCCAGGTCGATGCGGTACAGCGGTGGCATCGCCACGTAGACGTGACCGGCGTCCACCAGCGGACGGAAATGCTGGACGAACAGGGCGCAGAGCAACGTTGCGATGTGCAGGCCGTCGGAGTCGGCGTCGGCGAGGATGCAGATCTTGCCGTAGCGCAGCTGGCTCATGTCTTCGGCACCCGGATCGACACCGATGGCCACGGCAATGTTGTGCACTTCCTGGCTGGCCAGCACTTCGCTGCCGTCGACTTCCCAGGTGTTGAGGATCTTGCCGCGCAACGGCAGGATCGCCTGGAACTCCTTGTCCCGCGCCTGCTTGGCCGAACCGCCGGCGGAATCACCTTCCACCAGGAACAGTTCGGAACGCATCGGGTCCTGCCCGGCGCAGTCCGCCAGTTTGCCCGGCAGCGCCGGCCCCTGGGTGATGCGCTTGCGCTCGACTTTCTTGCTCGCTTTCAGACGACGGCCAGCGTTGCTGATCGCCAGTTCTGCCAGGGCCAGACCGGTTTCCGGGTTGGCGTTGAGCCACAGGCTGAACGCGTCCTTGACCACACCGGAGACAAACGCCGCCGCCTCACGGGACGACAGACGTTCCTTGGTCTGGCCGGAGAATTGCGGCTCCTGCATTTTCATCGACAGGACGAAAGCGATGCGCTCCCAGACGTCTTCCGGCGCCAGCTTCACGCCACGCGGCAACAGGCTGCGGAATTCGCAGAACTCGCGCATCGCATCGAGCAGGCCCTGACGCAGACCGTTGACGTGGGTGCCGCCCTGCTCCGTCGGGATCAGGTTGACGTAGCTCTCAGTGACCGAGGTGCCGCCTTCCGGCAGCCACAGCAGCGCCCACTCGACCGCTTCCTTGGTGCCGGCCAGATTGCCGCAGAACGGCGCGTCCGGCAGACGCTCGAATTCGCTGACCGCGTCTACCAGGTAGGAGCGCAAGCCATCTTCGTAGTGCCACTCGACCTTTTCGCCGGTGCCTTTGTCTTCGAAGCTGATCAGCAGCCCCGGGCACAGAACGGCCTTGGCCTTGAGCACGTGCTTGAGGCGGCTGATGGAGAATTTCGGCGAATCGAAGTATTTCGGGTCCGGCGCGAAGTACACACTGGTCCCGGTATTGCGCTTGCCGACGGTGCCGATCACTTGCAGATCGGTGGCCTTGAAGCCGTCGGCGAAGGTCATTTCATATTCGTTGCCGTCACGCTTGACCCGCACCCGTACCTGGGTCGACAAGGCGTTGACCACAGAAATACCCACCCCGTGCAGACCGCCGGAGAACTGGTAGTTCTTGTTGGAAAACTTGCCGCCCGCATGGAGCTTGGTCAGGATCAGTTCAACGCCCGACACACCCTCTTCCGGGTGGATGTCGACCGGCATGCCACGACCGTCGTCGCAGACTTCCAGCGAGTGGTCGGCGTGGAGGATGACCTGGATCGATTTGGCATGGCCGGCCAGGGCTTCGTCGACGCTGTTGTCGATGACTTCCTGGGCGAGGTGGTTCGGCCGACTGGTGTCGGTGTACATGCCGGGGCGTTTGCGCACCGGGTCGAGGCCCGAGAGGACTTCGATGGCGTCGGCGTTATAGGAGCTAGCGCTGGGAGTGGCCATAAGGTCTCGTCGTCAGTGTTCGGTGAATAAGGAATTAATGGGGCAACCGCTCACAGCGCGGTGAAATCGATTGCCTGAAACAAATCGGCGCCAATGCCGGCAAAACTCAGCAACGCCGGCAACTGCCCGGCAAACCCCTGGAAACTGTGGTCGCCGCCAGCCTGAATGCGCAAGGCACAGGCCCGGTAATACTGCTGGGCGTAGCGATAGTCCAGCGTTTCGTCCCCGGTCTGCAACCACACCTGATACCGCTGCGGATCCTGCGGTGCCGGCACTTCCAGTTCGGCCAGGGCCGTCACGTGGTCGTGGGTCAACTCCCAGGTTTCGTCGGTGTACAGGTTTTTCTGCGTCCCCAGGTATCCGTCGAACATCCGGTGCGGACTGACGGCCGGGTTGACCAGCAGGGCTTTCAGGCCGTGGCGCTCGGCCAGGTGAGTCGCATAGTAGCCGCCGAGCGAGCTTCCCACCAGCAACGGCCGGCCCAGCTCGGCGATTGCCTGCTCCAGCTGACCGATGGCTTCACGGGGGTGGTGATGCAGCGCCGGGACACGCAGTTGATCGCTCAAACCCAGTCGTTCCATCACCTCGACCAGCTGACAGGCCTTCTTCGAGGCCGGCGCACTGTTGAAGCCGTGGATATAGAGGATCGAACCGGACATTTGAGCTCCCTGGGTGTCGGCTAAAGAAAGCGGAGTTTACAGGGAGTCGGGGGGTGTTGGGCCAGCACCCGAGGAAATCAGCGCTGCGCCCCTGAATCAATAGCCGTTCGAGCCGTAATCCACCTGAAAATCGAACCCCGTGACACGCGCTACACCCGTCTCGATCCGCCCATCCGGCAGAAGACGCAACCAGCGATACCCCGGCGCCTGCTCGCCGACCTTGAAGTCGGCACTGCGCGGCTCGAACTGAATACAGGTCGACGGCGAGGCAATCAGCCGTACACCGTTGCGCTCTCGATCGATCTCTTGATGCACATGTCCCCACAACACGGCTCGGACCTGTGGGAAACGGTCGAGCACGTCGAAAAAAGCTTCGGGATTGCGCAAGCCGATCGGCTCCATCCAGGCACAATCGATCGATACGGGATGATGATGCAAGCAAACCAGATGATGCCGCTCCGGCGCTTCGCTCAGGGCGCGGGCGAGCAATTGCAACTGGTCATCCTGCAAATACCCCGGCACCGAGCCCGGCACCGCCGAATCGAGCAGGGTCACGCGCCAGTTGCCGATGTCCACCACCGGCTCCAGCAGCGCACTCTGCACAGCGGCCATTTGCATGATCTGCGGTTCGTCGTGGTTGCCGGGGATCCAGCGAGCGGGCGCGTCGATCTGCGCGGTCATCTGACGAAACTGCTGGTAGGACGCCAGCGTGCCGTCCTGGGACAGGTCGCCCGTGGCGATCATCAGGTCGATTTGCGGCTGCTGCTCGAGCACCAGCTCGATGACCTTTTGCAGGCTCTCGCAAGTTTTCATGCCCAGCAGCGCACCGTCCGCCTCGGCGAACAAATGACTGTCGGACAGTTGCACCAGCAACGCCGCATCGGCGGTGGTCAGAGTCGATACGCTCGGCAAGGCGTTCTCCCAGGGCTGGATCGCCGGGTCGGAAAGGTTCGCAATTATGCTGGGGGAAGGCCCCGGGATGAAACCGTCGAACCGGACGCAGTTCACAACTTGCCGCTGTTATAGACGCTATCGAACGGCGGCGTACTCGTGACCGCAGGCCAGGCAATGACTCAGCCACTCTCCGAGAAACAGATTGAGCTGGGCCTTTTCGTCCGGCTGATGCATGGCCGCGTTGGGGTAAGGATAGATGCCGCGAAAGCGTCGCGCATGTTCGGCGCTGATCACTTCGGCCATGCGCGCGTCGTGGTAGACCTGCACTTCCAGTTGCGGCACCGGCAGCCACGGCAGGCTGTGTTCCTGGCGTACTTGCAGGGTCGTGGTGTACGGGCAGGTCTGCAACACTTCGATGGCCAGCACGCCGAGCATCTGGTCGCCCTGGGTCACGGCGATGCGCCGCGCTTCGGGGTCGCGGCGCATGTCCGGCAACAGTCGCATCAGGCGCGCGTAGTTGGCCTCGCAGGCGGCTTGCAGGCCCGCGAGGTCGACACGATAGCGATCGCGCAGTTTGTTTACGACCATAACCCCCTCACTTCGGCGCGATTGAGCGCCAGCCACTGCAAGGCGATGATGCTCGCCGCATTGGCAATCCGACCGTCGCGTACGGCCTGCAAGGCATCCTCGAATGCCCAGACCGTAACGCGGATATCTTCAGCCTCTTCCTCCAGCCCGTGCAGGCCGCCGACGCCTTCGGTGCTGCAACGCCCCAGAAACAAATGCACGAATTCGTTGCTGCCCCCCGGCGACGGGAAATATTGCATCATCGGCCACAAAGCCTTGATGTCGAGTCCAGCTTCCTCCTGCGCTTCGCGGTGAGCAACTTCTTCCGGCACTTCTTCCTTGTCGATCAGACCGGCGACCAGCTCCACCAGCCAGGGGTTGGCGGTCTTGCCCATGGCGCCGACGCGGAACTGTTCGATCAGTACCACCTCATCGCGTTGCGCGTCGTAGGGCAGCAGGCATACCGCATCGTGGCGCACGAACACTTCACGATTGATTTCGCGGCTCATACCACCAGCGAACAGTTCATGGCGCAAATGCACGCGATCGAGCTTGTAGAAGCCCTCGTAGCATTGCACCCGCTGCACGATATCGACGGCGGTTGGAATGGCGTTGGCAAAATCGGTCATGGGCATCCTCGTCTACTGCAGATTCCAATACGAGGTTCGTCTTGTTAATGGCGACCTCGACTTCGCGCCATCCTAACGCGCCCGTGACGTTTGATGCAGCCCCTTTGCTATCAGCGGGATGGACGGTGGAAGCGAAACCCACTCTAATTAGCTTAGTGGCGAACTGACCGCTTCGTTGAGAGTCGAAGCGGTAACTTTTTGCCTTCCCCTGCTTCAGAAAGGACGCCCATGTCGCTTTTCAAAATTGCCTCCGTGGCCGCCATCGCCCTGACCCTGGGCGCCTGCGCCAGCCTGTTCCAGCCCAACTACCGCACGCCGCTGGAAGCCACCCGCGACGCCTCGGAAACCCTGAAACCCGGTTGTTCCAACCCTGACTGCCCGCTGGTGAACATTGACACCCTGCACTTCCCGGCGGAGCCTGCGCTGGACGGCATCATCGAAAAACGCCTGCTGCAATTCACCCGCACCGCCCCCGACGCACCGGTGGCGCCAACCCTGGCAGCCTATCGCGAGCAATTCCTGCGCACTGCCGGGCCGCGCAACAGCAGCTATTTGCAGGCCAAAGTACGCGAGCAGCATGACGGTCTGGTGATTGTCGAAGTGTCGAGCTACCTGGACACCGGCGGCGCCCATGGCACGCCGGGCCGCGGTTTCATCAACTATTCGCGCCAGCAGCACAAGGTGCTGAGCCTGTCGGACATGCTGGTGCCAGGTCAGGAAGAAGCGTTCTGGAAAGCGGCGCAAGTGGCGCACAACAGCTGGCTGATCAGCACCAAGCTCGATCAGGAAGCGGAGTTCGTGAAGAACTGGCCGTTCGTCAAAACCCCGCATGTGGCGCTGACCTACGGCGGCGTGATCCTCAAGTACGACGTGAGCACCCTCGCGCCTTATGCACTGGGCCACGTCGAACTGAAGATCCCTTACCCGCGCCTGAACGGCATCATCAAGCCCGAGCTGTTTCCCGGCCGTAACTGAAGGCCCGGCCCAGCACGAGTTGCAGCAACCCTGCCAGGACCAGCGCCGGCAGGGTTGCGCCGACATCCGGATACAGATTGGCCAGCAGATGATAGGTGCTGATGCCACCCAGCCAGGCCAGCAGCGCCGGCCAGCGCAACGCGGCCGAAGCCACCTGGCCACTGCGTTTGCGCAGGATGAAGTGATCCACCAGCACCACGCCGAACAGCGGCGCAAATACCGAGCCGATCAGCAGCAGGAAATTCTGGTATTGCGCCAGGGGCGCAAGCAGCGCGATCAAGGTGCAAATCACACCGATGGCCAGCGCCAGATGCTCGACCTTCAGACGTAGCAGAATCCCGCTGGAGACCGCAGCCGAGTGAATGTCGGCAAAAGCGTTTTCCGACTCGTCCAACAGAATCAGCAACAGCGGAATCCCCAGGCCGGCACCGGCCAGCGCCAGCAGCAGCGCATTGACTTCACCACTCGGCGCGAAGGCCAGGGTGTAGGCGACGCCCAGGCTCATCAGCCAGAAGTTGCCGATGAAGAAACCGATGGCGGTGCCACCGAATACGTTCTTCGCCTTCTTGCCGAAACGCGAGTAGTCGGCGATCAGCGGCAGCCACGACAGCGGCATCGCAATGGCGATGTCGAAACCCACGGCGAACGGCATCGAACCATCCCCGGCCTGTGCCCACAAGGCGCCCAGATCAGCCTTGGCGAACAGGTTCCAGGTCAGCCAGATGCAGGCGGCCAGAATCAGCCAGATACCCCATTTGCGCAGGATCTTGCGCACGAATGTCAGAGGCCCGCTGACGGCGAGCAAGGTCGCCAGCGCACCAAAGCACAACGTCCACAACATCGGACTGGCCCACAGCGAACCTTCGCTGAACGCACGGGTGCCGAGCAGGCTGGCGGCGTCGCGCATGACGATGATTTCGAACGAACCCCAACCGATCAGTTGCAGCAGGTTGAGCAGCGCCGGCAGGCTCGCACCTTGTCGGCCCAGGCTGAGTTTCAGTGCAGCCATCGACGACAGACCGGTGTCGCTGCCGATCACGCCAACGGCGGCCAGCAGCAGGACGCCGACCAGGGTGCCGAGGAAAATCGCCAGCAGCGCTCCCGACAGACCCAGCCCCGGCGCCAGCAGCGCGCCGGTCTGCAAGACCATCAGACCGATACCGAGGGAAAACCACAGGGAAAACAGATCGCGACCGCCGAATACACGCTTGTCGGCGGGCACGGCGAGGTCGGGGGAATAAGTACCGGGTTGAATGCTCAAGGGTGTTATCTCAGAGGGACATTTGTTGTTGTGTCGATCAATCGCCAGCAGGCTGGCTCCCACAGGGGACTTGTGGCGATCACAAATCCTGTGTGGGAGCCAGCCTGCTGGCGATGGGGCCTGCACAGGCCCCACCCTTTCAGGTCAGATCAAACCTTCTTGTACAGCTGACTGCCTTCCTTCTTGAACCGCTCGGCCTGTTCGGCCAGGCCCTGGGCGACGTCCACGTCGACCGCGTCGATCCGCTGGTTGGCCGCGTATTCACGGACTTCCTGAGTGATCTTCATCGAGCAGAATTTCGGCCCGCACATCGAACAGAAATGCGCGACCTTCGCCGAGTCCTTCGGCAGGGTTTCATCGTGATACGAACGGGCGGTGTCCGGGTCAAGACCGAGGTTGAACTGATCCTCCCAACGGAATTCGAACCGTGCCTTGCTCAAGGCGTTGTCGCGGATTTGCGCGCCCGGATGCCCCTTGGCCAGGTCCGCGGCGTGCGCCGCGATCTTGTAGGTGATGATCCCGGTCTTCACATCATCCTTGTTCGGCAGGCCCAGGTGTTCCTTCGGCGTCACGTAGCAGAGCATCGCGCAACCGAACCAGCCGATCATCGCCGCACCGATACCGGAGGTGATGTGGTCGTAGCCCGGCGCGATGTCGGTGGTCAGCGGACCGAGGGTGTAGAACGGCGCCTCGTCGCAGCACTCCAGCTGCTTGTCCATGTTCTCCTTGATCAACTGCATCGGCACGTGGCCCGGGCCTTCGATCATGCACTGCACGTCGTGCTTCCAGGCGATCTTGGTCAGCTCGCCGAGGGTTTCCAGTTCGCCGAATTGCGCTTCGTCGTTGGCGTCGGCAATCGAGCCCGGACGCAGGCCGTCGCCCAGCGAGAAGCTGACGTCGTAGGCCTTCATGATTTCGCAGATTTCGTCGAAGTGGGTGTAGAGGAAGTTCTCTTTGTGATGCGCCAGGCACCACTTGGCCATGATCGAACCGCCACGGGAGACGATGCCGGTCACGCGCTTGGCGGTCAGCGGCACGTAGCGCAGCAACACGCCGGCGTGGATGGTGAAGTAGTCGACGCCCTGCTCCGCCTGCTCGATCAGCGTGTCCCGGAACAGCTCCCAGGTCAGGTCTTCGGCAACACCGTTAACTTTTTCCAGTGCCTGATAGATCGGCACGGTGCCGATCGGTACCGGCGAGTTGCGGATGATCCACTCGCGGGTTTCGTGGATGTGCTTGCCGGTGGACAAGTCCATCACCGTGTCCGACCCCCAGCGAATGCCCCAGGTCAGTTTCGCCACTTCTTCTTCGATGGACGAACCCAACGCGCTGTTGCCGATGTTGCCGTTGATCTTCACCAGGAAGTTACGGCCGATGATCATCGGTTCCAGTTCAACGTGGTTGATGTTGGCCGGAATGATCGCGCGGCCGCGGGCGATTTCTTCGCGGACGAACTCAGGGGTGATTTCTTTCGGAATGCTCGCGCCGAAACTGTGGCCGGCATGCTGCTGGTTCAGCAGGCCGGCAGCCCGGGCCTCCTGCAGCTTCATGTTTTCGCGGATGGCGACGTATTCCATCTCGGCGGTGATGATGCCTTTACGGGCGTAGTGCATCTGGCTGACGTTGGCCCCGGCCTTGGCACGGCGCGGGTTGTTGACGTGGGCAAAGCGCAGCTTGGTCAGCTCCGGATCGGCCAGGCGCTCCTGACCGAAATTCGAGCTCAGGCCTGGCAGGCGCTCGGTGTCGCCACGGTCGTCGATCCACGCCGAACGCACGTCGCCCAGACCTTTGCGCACGTCGATCACCACGTTCGGATCGGTGTACGGGCCCGAGGTGTCGTAGACGGTGACCGGCGCATTGATTTCGCCGCCAAAGTCGGTCGGGGTCACATCGAGGGTGATTTCGCGCATCGGCACGCGGATGTCCGGGCGGGAGCCCTGAACGTAGACTTTTTGCGAACGGGTGAACGGTTGAACCGACTGCTCGTCGACCTTGGCCGAGTCACTCAGGTTGATCGCGTTTTTGGATTTTGTAGTCATCACGGGCTCTCCAGACAGCATCCAGGCAGTGGATTGTCGGAGCAGAACCTGAAAGGCACGGACGCACCCAGAACGGGTGCTGTGCATCGTCGTCGAGCGTTCGATTGTCGAACAATTTCCCGGACGAAGCACAAGAGGACTCGCCGGGTGACGAGAAATCTTGTTCCCTACGCAGGCGCTAACCTGATCAGGTTCAACGGGATCCGAAATTATTCGATCTCAGCCTCATAGCAAGGCACCCCGACAAGAACCCGGCCAGTCTAGACACAACCGGCAAAGAACGCCAACACCGTGGCAAACACCATGATGAATGGCGCAATTGCGGCGGCCGACAGGATTGTGAGGGCCTCAATGCGCAACTACACTCGCCTTGCCCTGCTGCGCCTTGACGCTATGCGGCCCGCGCCTTACCTTTGGCGCCCGGATTATTTCCATAATATTCATGCTAGGGATCGCCTCATGCTGCGCAAACTCTCACTGGCTGTTGCCGTGTCTTGTGCGTCCAACGCAATGGTCTGGGCAGCAGAAGCGCCCTTGTCGACCAAGACCGATCTGGTCAGCGTCTATCAGGAAGCGGTCGACAACAACGCCGATCTGGCCGCCGCCCGCGCCCAGTACGGCGCACAGAAAGAAGTGGTGCCGCAGGCCCGCGCCGGGTTGCTGCCGAACCTGTCCGGTGGCGCTGAAGTCGCCAACGTGCGCACTTCGATCGACCAGCCCTCGGCCATCGCCAACCGCAGCGCGCACTCCTATCAGGCGACCCTGGCCCAGCCACTGTTCCGCGCCGATCGCTGGTTCCAGTACCAGGCCGCCAAGGACGTCAACGAGCAGGCCGCGCTGCAACTCTCGGCCACCGAGCAGAATCTGATCCTGCAAACCGCCGAAAGCTACTTCAACGTGCTGCGCAGTCAGGACAACCTGGCCTCGACCAAGGCTGAAGAAGCGGCGTTCAAGCGCCAGCTCGATCAGTCCAATGAGCGCTTCGACGTGGGCCTGTCGGACAAGACCGACGTGCTGCAATCGCAAGCCAGTTACGACACCGCCCGGGCCAACCGGATCGTCGCTCAGCGGCAGGTCGATGATGCGTTCGAAGCACTGATCACCCTGACCAACCGCCAGTACAACTCGATCCAGGGCATCGTCCACACGCTGCCGATCCTGCCGCCGGCGCCGAACGACGCCAAGGCCTGGGTCGACACCGCCGCGAAACAGAACCTCAATCTGCTGGCCAGCAACTATGCCGTCAGCTCCGCCGAACAGACCCTCAAACAACGCAAGGCCGGCCACCTGCCGACCCTCGACGCCGTAGCCAAATACGAAAAAGGCGACAACGACGCCCTCGGGTTCGCCAACCCGAATGCCTTCGGTACGCCGTACAGTGGCAACGTCGAGCAGAGCACCGTGGGCCTGCAACTGAACATTCCGATCTACAGTGGCGGATTGACCAGCTCCCAGGTGCGCGAGTCCTACTCACGGTTGGACCAGACCGAACAGCAGCGTGAAGGCCTGCGTCGGCAGGTGGTGGAGAACACCCGCAACCTGCACCGCGCGGTGAACACCGACGTCGAGCAGGTGCAGGCGCGCCGCCAGTCGATCATCTCCAACCAGAGCGCGGTGGAAGCCACGGAAATCGGTTATCAGGTGGGGACGCGCAACATCGTCGACGTGCTGGACGCCCAGCGTCAGCTCTACACCTCGGTGCGCAACTACAACAACACCCGCTACGACTACATCCTCGACAACCTGCGCCTGAAACAGGCGGCGGGGACGTTGAACCCGGGGGACTTGCAGGATCTGACGCGTTATCTGAAAGCCGACTACAACCCGGACAAGGATTTCCTCCCGCCGGATCTGGCCAAGGCCGCCGAAGCACAGCTCAAGGCCCGGCCTTAAACAAAAAACGCAGCCCTGAGGCTGCGTTTTTTCATGCGCGTTCGATCAACCTTCCCAGGCCATCAAGCAAGCGCTGCAACGCGCCCTGATTGCGGCGCATCACGCTCAGCCCGGCTTCCGCCATGCGCTGTGCATCGCGCGGCAATTCGAACAGCCGCTGCACTTCGGTCGCCAGACCTTCGGCGTCATCGACCTCGACCAACGCTCCGGCGCTGCGCAGTTGCGCGGCGATGTCGAGGAAGTTGAACAGGTGCGGGCCGCTGATCACCGGTTTCGCCAGGGCCGCCGGCTCCAGCAGATTGTGGCCGCCGTTGGCCACCAGACTGCCGCCGACGAACGCGCTGTCGGCCAGGGCGTAAAGAAACAGCAACTCGCCCATGGTGTCGCCGAGCAGCACCGAAGTCTGCGCATCGACGCTCGCGCCGGTGGAGCGACGCACCGTGGCAAAACCTTCACGCTGGCATAACTCGAACACCGAGTTGAAGCGCTCCGGATGGCGCGGCACCAGAATCAGCAGCGCATCGGGGTGGTTGGCCAGCAAACGGCGATGAGCATCCAGCACCACCTCGTCTTCGCCTTCATGGGTGCTGGCGGCGATCCACACCGGACGCTCCTGCGCCTGCCATTGGCCGCGCAGTTCAGCAGCGCGTTGCAACAATTGCGGGTCGATGGTCAGGTCAAACTTGATCGAACCGGTGACGTCGACCGTCTCCGGGCGCGCACCAAGATCACGGAAGCGCTGGGCTTCAACCTCGGTCTGCACGGCGAACAGACTCATCTCCGCCAGCATCGGTGCGGTCAGTTTGTTGAACCGGCCATAGCCCTTGGCGGAGCGCTCGGACAGGCGTCCGTTGGCCAGCGCCACCGGAATCCCGCGTTTGGCGCATTGGTGAATGTGGTTGGGCCACAGTTCGGTTTCCATGATCACCGCCAGTTTCGGCTGCACGCGATCCAGAAAACGCGCCGCCGCGCAGGGCAAATCGTAAGGCAGGTAGCAATGCTGGATACGCGGCTCGTTGGCGAACAGCGCTTGAATCCGCTCCGAACCCGTCGGCGTCATGCAGGTCACGGTGATCGGCAGCTGTGGATAACGTTGCAGCAGTGCGCGGATCATCGGCGCGGCGGCGATGCTTTCCCCCACCGAGACGGCGTGAACCCAGATGCCGCCCGGTTGCAGGATCGGCATGCCATAGGAGAAACGTTCGCCAATCCGTTTGGCATACGCCGGCGCCTTGCGCGAACGCAGCCATAGCCGAATCGCCACCAATGGCAGCCCCAGGTAAAACAGCGCGGTGTAGAGAGTTCTATTCATGGCGGCGGAGTTTATCGGCTTTTGCCGCCGATCGCCCGCAGGTGTATGGCAAATCGCTCCGCAAGCCAACGCGCCGCCGGACCCAGCGGTTCGTCACGACGCCAGACCAGCTCTACCACCAGCGCCGGCGGCGTCCATTCGCTGTCGAGCTCCACCATCAGGCCCTGATAGGCCGAGTACTGCACCACGTGACGCGGCAGCCAGGCCCAGCCGAGGTCGCGCACCAGCCATTCGGCCATCACGTAGAAACTGTCAGCGCGCCACACCTGCGGACTGGCCGGTTCGTTGCCGGGATAAAGGCTGGTCTGGGTCGACATCAACAACTGCCGATGCTGCGCCAGTTGCTGACAGGTGACGTAAGCCTGGGATGCCAGGGAATGGTTGACACCGCAGACCGTGACCATTTCCACGCTGCCCAACACCCGGCGCTCCAGCGCTTCGGGGATTTCATCGTGATAGAACAGTAGCCCGAGATCAGCCCGACGCTCCACCAGTTTGCGCGAGACCTCGCCCTGGGCGGCGCTGGTCAGTTGGACTTCCAGACTGGGAAACTGCTCGGCCAGCGCAGCGAAGCTTTCCACCAGCGCCTGATAGGGCATCGCCTCGTCCTGGGCCACCCGCAACTGCGCTTCTTGCCCGCGCATCATCGCCACGGCCCGGCCGTTCAGGCGTTCGCATTGACGCAACACTTCCCGCGCCTCTTCCAGAAGCGCCTCCCCGGCCTCGGTGAGAAGCGGCTGACGACCGCTGCTACGCTCGAACAGACTGACACCGAGGTCGTCCTCCAGCATCGCGATCGCGCTGCTGATCGCCGACTGCGCCTTGCGCTGCTGACGTGCCACGGCAGAGAACGAACGTTGTTCAGCGACCGCCACGAACGCGCGCAACTGATCCAGATTCCACTGCATGTCCATCGACAAACCCATCTTCAAAACAGATAGGTAATGACTTTACCCCATCTGGGAAGCCACTAGAATCGCGCCTCAGAAAGCAACGCTTCACACGAGGATTTTGAACATGAACGCTTACGTCTATCTGGCCATTGCCATTTGCGCCGAAGTGATCGCCACCGTTTCGATGAAAGCCGTCAAAGGCATCAGCACGCCTCTGCCCTTGGTGCTGGTCATCGTCGGCTACGCCATCGCGTTCTGGATGCTGACCCTGGTGGTGCGCAGCGTGCCGGTGGGCGTGGCCTACGCGGTATGGGCCGGCATGGGCATCGTGATGGTCAGCGTGGCGGCGCTGTTCATTTATGGGCAGAAGCTGGACGTGCCGGCGATGCTTGGCATGGCGCTGATCGTGCTCGGCGTGGTGGTGATTCAGCTGTTCTCGAAAACCGCCGGCCATTAACTGATTTATGCATAACCCCCTGTGGGAGCGGGCTTGCTCGCGAAGACGGTGTGTCAGGCAACATTGTTGTTGACTGATAGACCGATTTCGCGAGCAAGCCCGCTCCCACATTGCCCGACACCTTCCCCTCTGTTGATCATCGACAAATCCCCTTTTCCCCGAGTCTGTATACTGCGCCCTCGTCTTGAACACTGAGGTCGTTGCATGCCATCTCCCATTTCCACCGACGTGCTGATTGTCGGCGCAGGTGTCGCCGGCCTCTGGCTGAACGCGCGCCTGCGTCGCCAGGGTTTTTCGACCGTGCTGGTGGAAAGCGCCAGCCTCGGCGGCGGACAGAGCGTGAAGTCCCAAGGCATCATCCACGGCGGCGCCAAGTACGCGCTGCATGGCGCGCTGACCGGTGCCTCGGAAGCCATCGCCGACATGCCACGCCGCTGGCGCGAAGCCTTGGCCGGCGACGGTGAACTGGATCTGACCGGCGTGCGCCTGCTGTCCGAAGCCCATTACCTGTGGTCGCCGGGCACCCTCGCGGGCAACCTCACCAGTTTCTTCGCCAGCAAAGCGGTGCGCGGCCGGGTCGATCAGGTCAAGGGCGACCAATTGCCGCCAGCGCTGCAGGACAAGCGTTTCAAGGGCAAGGTCTATCGCCTCGCCGAGCTGGTGGTCGACGTGCCAAGCGTGATCCAGCGCCTGGCTGATCTCGCCGGTGACGGTCTGCTGGCCGGTCAGAACATCGAGCCATTGCTGCAAAGCGGTGTATTGGTAGGCCTGAATGTCGACGGTCGCGAGATCCGCGCCCAGCGCATCGTCCTCAGCGCCGGTGCCGGTACTGCGGCGCTGCTGGAAACCCTCGGTCTGACGCAACCGGCCATGCAACGCCGGCCGCTGCACATGATCCTCGCCAAGGGCCCGGGGCTGAAGCCGCTCTATGCGCACTGCCTGGGCGGTGGCACCAAGCCGCGAATCACCGTGACCACACATCCGGCCGCCGACGGCCAGTGGGTCTGGTACATGGGCGGCGACATTGCCGAATCCGAAGGCGTGGCCCGTGAGCCCGCCGAACAGATCGCCACCGCGCAAAAAGAAATCGGCCAGTTGTTGCCGTGGATCGACCTGAGCAACGTGCAATGGGCCACCCTGCGCGTCGACCGCGCCGAACCGCTGCAAACCGGACTGACCCGCCCGGACAATGCGTTCCTCGCCGAAGAAGGTCGTCTGCTGGTCGGCTGGCCTACCAAACTGGCCCTGGCGCCGGACTTTGCCGACCGGGTGATCGCGTCCCTGGAGCGTGACGGCATCCAGCCGAACCACCCGGCTCCGCTGCCCGAGTTGCCGAAACCTCCGATGGGCGTTCCGGCCTGGGAGCAACTGCTGCCATGAGCCTGCCGACCCTGCACGATTTGCATCGCCCGCTGGGCAGCACCGGCCTGCTGGTTTCACCGTTGGGCCTGGGCACCGTCAAACTCGGTCGCGACCAGGGCGTGAAATACCCCAACGGCTTCCAGATCCCCGATGACGACGCCGCGCGCATGCTGCTCAAGCAGGCGCGGGAACTGGGCATCAACCTGATCGACACTGCGCCGGCCTATGGCCGCAGCGAAGAGCGTCTCGGCCCGCTGCTGCGCGGCCAGCGTCAGGATTGGGTGATCGTCAGCAAGGTCGGCGAAGAATTTGTCGACGGCCAGTCAACCCACGACTTCAGCGCCGCTCACACGCGAATGTCGGTGGAGCGCAGCCTGCAACGTCTTGAAACCGATTTTATCGACCTGGTGCTGGTGCACTCCGATGGCAACGACCTGGCGATTCTCAATGACAGCGAAGTCTATGCAACCCTCGCGGCGCTCAAGGCCGAAGGCAAGATTCGCGGCTTCGGTTTCTCCGGCAAGACCGTCGACGGCGGCCTCAAAGCACTGGAGCAAGGCGACTGCGCGATGGTCACCTACAATCTGAACGAACAAAACGAGAAGGCGGTCATTGACTATGCTGCTGCCCACGGCAAAGCCATTCTGGTGAAGAAGGCGCTGGCCAGTGGTCATGTGTGCCTGAGCCCCGGCGTGGACCCGGTGCGCGCCAGCTTCGAGTTGCTGTTCGCCGGGCCTGGCGTAGCCAGCGCCATTGTCGGAACAATCAATCCGCTGCACCTCGCCCATAACGTTGCGACCGTTGCCCAGGTCCTTCGTGGTCACTGACGCCGCCCCGCGGCCTTAAGCAGGAGCCGACATGCCGCGCACGCTCATCAGAAAGAACCCGAGCAACTTCAAGACACTGCCGCTGTTCGTCGAAGCGACGCCCGAAGGCCTGACGTATCAGAGCGTCGGCATGCCGCTGAATTTCGCCCAGACCCTGCAGCGGCGCAAACCGGTCAGCGTGGCCGACGCCGAACGCTTTGCGCTGGAACTGGCCAATCTCGGCGTCTCGGTGCGCCTGACCCTGCACTGGCAGAATCGCGATTACTGGGTGCTGGTGCGCCAGCGGCGGCAGGATCGTGGTGACGTCGTCCTCAAACTGATTTCCGGCTACGTGCCGGCGCACGAATTGAATATCCCATTGCACACGGCGATCCAGGAGATCGCCGAAGAATGCCTGCTGGAAACTCCGGAAGGCTGGCTCGGCGGGCGCTTCAACGACACCTGGCTGCCGGCGCCGTACGCATCGGCGCTGCATTATCGCGAGGCCCTGCCCTTTCGCCTGACGCCGCTGTCCGGTTCGGCGCGGCCGGTACGTTGCGCCAATCTGCAATTGCTCGAACGGCCACGGGCCTACGTGCACTTGCCGACCGCGTCTCTGCAATTGATCTACGACCTGCGACTGGACGTGCCCAAGGAAGCCAAGAACCTGAGCCTGTTCCATGTCGACGAACGACTTGAGGGCGATCAACTCGTCGCCCGGCTCGACCGCAAGCGCCCCGATCTGTACTTGATGCCACTACAGGACGGCGAACCGCTCCCCGAGCTGTATACGCTGAAGAAAGGTCAGTTGTCCCCGGCCGGCACCCGAGGTCTGTATCTGGCGGAAAGCTTCGCCAGACAGGACGGCTGGCTGGTGCGCGATGAGCGGATTCGCTGGAAAGACTGGCTGCGTCAGCAGGGTTTGACGCCGCCGCCCAAGGACACGGGGCTGGCGCGGTTGCGCGGCAAGGCGAAACAGCTGCTGAAGAAGATCGTGCCGCGCAAGAAAGTGAACTCCTGAACGGCAAAAGACCGCGCCTGCGAGCGACTCCAGAGAGTCGTCGCAGGCGCGGTCTTTATGTTTGCATCACTCGGATTTGCGGATTTTTTCCACAATCGCCGTGGTCGAGCTGTTTTCCACCAGCCCCAGCACCTTCACGGTGCCGCCGTAGGCCTTGACGATGTCGGCGCCGACAACCTGGTCGATGCCATAGTCGCCGCCCTTCACCAGCACGTCCGGTTTGACCTCGCGCAGCAGGTTTTCCGGGGTACCTTCGGCGAAGCTGATCACCCAGTCCACCGCACCGAGACCGGCGAGAACCGCCATGCGCCGGTCAACGCTGTTGATCGGCCGGCCCGGGCCTTTCAAGCGACTGACCGAGGCATCGTCGTTGATCGCGACGATCAGACGATCACCCTGGGCCCGTGCCTGCTCGAGGTAGGTCACGTGCCCGGCGTGGAGGATGTCGAAGCAGCCGTTGGTGAACACGATCCGCTCGTTGTGCGCCCGGGCATCGGCCACCGCCAGAATCAGCTGCTCCAGACCCAACACACCGCGTTCCGAACCTTCCTCGCGCTGAATCGCGCGACGCAGTTCCGGGGCGCTGATCGCCGCCGTACCGAGTTTGCCGACCACAATGCCCGCCGCCAGGTTGGCCAGCGCCACCGCGTGGGGCAGCTCTTCGCCTGCGGCAATCGCGGCCGCCAGGGTGGAAATCACGGTGTCGCCGGCACCAGTCACATCAAACACTTCACGAGCCCGGGCCGGCAGGTGCAGCGCCGGATGATCCGGGCGCAGCAGGGTCATGCCGTGTTCGCCGCGAGTCACCAGCAACGCGCCGAGCTCGAGGTCGTGCATCAGTTTCGCGCCCTTGCTCACCAGTTCGTGCTCATCGGCGCAACCGCCGACGATGGCTTCGAACTCACTGAGGTTCGGGGTGATCAGGCTCGCGCCACGGTAGATCGAGAAATCCTTGCCCTTCGGGTCGGCCAGCACCGGAATGCCTTTGGCACGCGCAGCCTGAATCAGTGCCTGATGGTTTTTCAGGGCGCCTTTGCCGTAGTCGGACAACACCAGCACCTTGATGCCTTCCAGCAGGTCGTCGACCTGGGAAGCAAGGGCCAGGGCATCAGTGGCGAACGGTTCTTCGAAGTCGATACGCAGCAGTTGCTGGTGCCGGCTCATGACCCGCAGCTTGACGATGGTCGGCTGGTGCGCGATGCGCTGGAACAAGGCTCGCACGCCCGCGCCCTTGAGGCTGTTGCTCAGGCTGTCGGCGGCTTCGTCGTCACCGGTCACACCGACCAGCGACGCCGGCGCACCCAGCGCGGCAATGTTCAAGGCAACGTTGGCGGCACCGCCCGGGCGGTCTTCGATTTGCTCGACCTTTACAACCGGTACCGGCGCCTCAGGGGAGATCCGTGAGGTACCACCATGCCAGTAACGGTCGAGCATGACATCGCCGACCACCAAGACAGGGGCTTGATCGAATCGCGGCATGGACAACTTCATGGAGCAACCCACATACAAAATGAACAGGGGCGCGATATTAACACAGGGTTGGCGAAGGCTTGTGCGGCGGCTGCAACAGGATGAAACGACGGGTTTTTTTGCTTATTTTTTGTACAGAAACGCTGCCCATTGATGGCAGGCACAGACCCGGGGGTACCTCATTCATAACCGAGCATCTCGTAGTCACGTGCATAGACCCGCCGCACCAGGCGTCGGGTACGCAAGGAGCAGAATTCCCGGGCCGGCAGTGGACGCCGCTCCCGGGAACAATTGACGTATTGCAATCGACTGGTCAGGCCCAGGTGCTCGCACACCAGGTGAAAATCCCGCTCCAGATGTTCCTGATAACCGATGAAGTCCAGCGCCAGACGGCCCAGTGAGTCGGTGAGAAAGTCGGTTTGCGCAGCGAAGTGCAATTGTCGCGCGATGTTTTCCGCATGCAGCCAGCGCGCAACGAAGTCATCGAAGTCGCGGTAATGCCTGACCAGTTGCTGCGCGGCGTGATCGCGTCCGCTCAGCTCGTTGCCCCGCAGAAAAGCGTATGCCGAATAGGCACGTTCCAGCGGATCGCGGACGAAAGCGAATTTGTATGCAGCGGCGAACTGCGCGGGAAACTGCTCTTCATACCAGTACAACGGCAGATGGCCGGGCCGCCAACCATCGAACATCGCGGTACACACGCTGCTGCCGGCGCATTTGGGCACATGAATGAACAGGCAGGAACGCTGTTCGAAGGCTTCGGGAAAGCGCAGGTTGGCCGACATTGACTTGTTCACCGCCTGTCTATCGACCACCGACAGACGCCCGAGCAGAAAAGCCCGCTGCGGCTTGGGCAGCAGCTTCCACAGATAGCGTTGCAACATGAAGATACCCGCGCGACGGGGATGGCCCCTCGATGGAAGTCAAAGTTCGTTCAGGAACCTTAACAAGCGCGGTGTCGGGTTTTATGCAGGTTTGGTCAAGAACGGTAAAGTTCCGGATACAAACCGCCGGGCGCATTGCGCGCCCGGCATTTGCAAGGCGGGCTCAGGCGATGTCTTCGGCCGGGGCATCGAGGCCCATGGCATTGAGGCGCGCGTAGTAGCCGTTCTGGGCCAGCAGCTCGCCGTGAGTGCCACGCTCGACGATACGCCCCTGATCCATGACCAGAATCAGGTCGGCCTTCTCGATGGTCGAGAGACGGTGGGCGATCACCAGCGTGGTGCGGCCCTTCATCACCTGATCCAGCGCAGCCTGGATGTGTCGCTCGGATTCGGTATCGAGGGCCGAGGTGGCCTCGTCGAGAATCAACACTGGCGCGTTCTTGAGCAAGGCACGGGCAATCGCCAGGCGCTGGCGCTGACCGCCGGAAAGCAGCACGCCGTTCTCGCCGACCTGGGTGTCCAGGCCTTCCGGCAGTTGCGCGATGAAGTCCATGGCATAGGCATCACGCGCGGCCTTCTCGATGTCTTCACGTGGCGCGCCGGCCAGATCGCCGTAGGCAATATTGTTGGCCACCGTGTCGCTGAACAGCGTGACGTGCTGGGTCACCTGGGCGATGTGACGACGCAGATTCAGCAGTTTGTACTGCTCGATCTCCACACCGTCGATCAGGATCTCGCCCTTGTCGTGGTGATAGAAACGCGGGATCAGGTTGGCGAGGGTCGACTTGCCGCTGCCGGACCGTCCCACCAGCGCCACCATCTGCCCCGGCTCGACCGAGAAGGTGATGTTGTCGAGTACCTGACGCTCGGTGCCCGGGTAGGTGAAGCTCAGGTTGCGTACTTCGAGTCGACCGGTGACCACATCACGCTCGACCGTACCGGTATCGACCTCCGGCTCGACGTCCAGTTGCTCGAAAATGCTTTCGGCACCGGCCACGCCTTTCTGGATGGTCGAGCTGACTTCGGACAACTGACGGATCGGCTTGGGCAGCAGGCCCGCGAGGGTGATGTAGGCCACCATGTCACCTGCCGAGGCATCACCGCGAAGAAACAGCACCAGGAACATCAGCACCGCCATCGCGGTGTAGATCACCAGTTGCAGCATCGGCGTGTAGATCGCGCCGGTGCGGGTCATGCGCAGTTGCTTGTCAGTGTTGCTCTGACTGGCATCGAGAAAGCGTTTTTCTTCGTAGGCTTCGCCACCGAAGCTGCGCACCACGCGATAGCCCTGGATGGTTTCCGAGGCAACATGGGTCACGTCGCCCATGGCCAACTGGATCTTTTTGCTCTGCTTGCGGAATTTCTTGCTGGCGGTACGCACCATCACGGCGATGAGCGGCAGGATCGCAACCATCACCAGCGTCAGCTTCCAGTTCATGAACAGCAGGGAAGCGAACAGGAAGATCACCGTCATACCCTCACGGATTACGACCTTGATCGCATCTGTTGCCGCCCCCGTGACCATGGTGACGTTGAAGGTGATGCGTGAAATCAGGTGACCGGAGTTATGCTTGTCGAAATAACGGTTCGGCAGCACCAGCAGGTTGTTGAACAACTGCACCCGAAGATCATGCACCAGGCCCAGGGAAACCTTGGCCAGGAAATAGTTGCCCAGATAGGAGCCCAGGCCCTGCCAGGCCGCAATGAGTATGATCAGCAGCGGTACGGCCTGCAGCAGTTGCAGGTCGCGCAGGTAAGGCACGGTGGGAAACAGTACTGCCTCGGGATTGGACAGACCGTCGACGAAATACTTGAGAATGTAACCGAGCATCGGCTGGGTCGATGCGAAAATCAGAAAACCGACGATGCTGATCAGAAACAGACTGATATACGGCCGGACGTAGCCGAGCAGGCGGAAGTAGATTTTCAAGCTCGAAGGGCTTGCGGCGGGACTGGAGTCGGTCATATCACGCGAAAGTCGATAAAAAGGACGCTGACTTTAGCACAGCTTCTTCAGGGTTCTGGCAATCGGGCAAAGGCTGTTATTGTTATGCGTCTTTTTCAGCATCAAATAGCCATCAACGTAATGGCCGATCAACTTCAGGATTGAATCTCACAGCATGCAACTTCGCGGCTTCAGCAGTACGTCCAGTCGAATATTCGATTTCATCAGCCTGTGGATACTTCCCGTCGGCTACTTCCTGCTCCTGTGTGCGCTGTTCTTCCTGCCTGGCCGCAGCCTGCATCACAAACTGTTTTATGGCCTGTTCAGCATTCCGGCGCTGATCGCCCTGTGCCTGCGTCCGCGGGAGTGCCGGGAACTGCTGCGCGAGCCGATGATTGTCGCGCTGCTGGTGTTCGTCGCCTGGGCATTGCTCAGTCTCGCCTGGGGACCGCCGGATGGCGAATCGTTCGGCGGCATGCTCAAGCCTCCCTTGCACACCCTGATGCTGTTCGTCGGCTGCTACCTGCTCGTGCGCTACCGCAGTGACATTCTGGCGCCGATGCTGTTCGTCGCAGCCTTGGTCGCGCTGATCGCCACCCTCTGTTTCCTCATCCCGTTCATCCGTCATTACGAGCCGGGCGCACGCCTGATCGGGGGTGGCGCCTTCGATAACCCGCTGCTCAGCTCCCACCTGTTCGGATTCTTCTGTGCCTATTGGCTCAGTATCAGCATGTCCTGCAAGCATGGCCGCCTGCTCTGGCTCAGCCTGCCGGCCATGCTGATCATGTTCGCAGCGGTAATCGCGACCGGGTCCAGAACACCGCTGGTCGCCTTGACCCTGGCCGCATTCTGGCTGGCCTTCATTTGTTGGAACCGACGCTCGGTGGTGCTTTTGAGCGCACTGTCGGCCATTGGCATCACCGTGATCGCCCTGTTTTCGAAGATGATCACCGAACGCGGCGACTCCTACCGTTTCGAAATCTGGCAGATTGCCCTGCAAAAGATTGCCGAACACCCGTGGATCGGTCATGGCTATAACGCCGGCCTGGCGATCGACCCCGGTGTTGGCTACAACTTCCAGGAACCCCACAGTTTTGCCCTGGGGGTCCTTTATTACGTCGGTATTCTGGGCCTGTTGCCGTGGCTGTTTTTCCAGGCCTGGGGACTGCTGAGCAGCTGGCGCCAGCGCGTTCAGCCGCTGCTGATCATTGCCTCCACCTGGCTGGTGTTCGGTATCGGCGCCGGGCTGACAGAGGGCGGCGGTATCATCTCGCGGCCCAAGGAGCACTGGTTCCTGCTGTGGATTCCCCTGGCACTGATCGCCGCCTTGAGCATCAATCAGCGAGCCCGCCGCCTGTTGACCGTTCCCGTGCAGAAACTGTCGGCCACCGGCCTGCAACAGCTGGGCGCCAATGCCCAGGTGATTGAAGAGGACGGCCTCGGCCCCAAGGTCCTGCGCCTGACCGATGGCAGCTTCCTCAAGCTGTTCCGCCGCCGTCGCTGGTACACCTCCGGCAACTTCAACCCTTACTCCGAACGCTTCGCCATCAATAGCGAACAATTGCGCCGGATGGGCATCCCCACCCCGCAGGTACTGAACCTGTATCGCCTCGACGATGGCAGCAGTGCAGTGCACTACGCGCCACTGCCAGGCCATACCTTGCGCCAGGTGCTGCAAGGCATCACCGCGCCTGCGGTACGACAGGCCCTGGTCGAACGTTTCGGCAAATTCATGGCCCGGCTGCATGAGCAAGGCGTCTATTTCCGCTCGCTGCATCTGGGCAATGTGCTGGTGCTGGAGGACGGCGAGTTCGGGTTGATCGATCTGGCAGACCTGCGGATCTACCCTTCGCCACTGACTCTTTCGTTGCGCCAGCGCAATCTGCGACACATGCAACGCTACAGCGTCGACAAGCGCTGGCTGTTCGAGGATCACCTCGACGCGCTGCTTCAGGGGTACGCTGTGACGGCGCCGAAATCCGCCGTAGACAACCTGCACAGGCAAGTGCTGGCCACCACCACTGCGGCCCGGGTTCAATGATGACCGCAACCAATCTTCTTATTGCACCGGCCGCCTATCTGCTGGCCATCGCAACCGCCGCGCTGTTGTTGCGCGCGGTTCCGAAAATAGCCCGCCATTTGCAGCATTCCGGTGAGAGCCGTTACGCCAGCATCGATGGGTTGCGCGGTTACCTGGCGTTTGGCGTGTTTGTGCATCACTCGATCATCACCTGGATCTTTCTGCGCACGGGCGTGATCGATTTTCCACCGAGCGCGTTCTATTCGATGCTTGGCCAGGGCAGCGTCGCGCTGTTCTTCATGATCACCGGATTCCTGTTCTGGGGCCGCCTGCTGGCCCAGGGTCGCGAGTTCGACTGGACGGCTTTCGGCGTCTCTCGGGTCTTTCGCCTGTATCCGCTGTACCTGCCGCTGATGCTGATCGTGTTCATCACGGTGTTCCAGCTACAGGGCTGGGAACTGAAAGTATCCACTGTAGAGCTGCTCAAGCAGACCCTGGCCTGGCTGACCTTTGACCGGCCGGACGTCAACTTGTACCCGCACACCGGCATGCTCATCTCCAACGTCACCTGGACGCTGGCCTACGAAGTGTTCTTCTACCTGGCGCTGCCACTGGCTGGCATGGTGTTCATCTTCCGAAGCAACTGGCGCCAGGTGGTGCTGTGTCTGCTCGGTATTTATGTGCTGTATCAAGTGGTCGGCTGGGAGCACTCGCTCAAGAAGCACTTCCTGGCCAGTTTCCTCGGCGGAATCGCTGCTGCGTACTGGGTACGTCGACCGCAACTGGTAGCCTGGAGCAAGACCCCTCTGGCCGGAGTCGTCGCCCTCGTTGCGCTGGCGATTGCCTTCACCGCCTTCAACAGGGCCTTCAAGACCCAGCCACTGTTTCTGCTGTCGCTGTTCTTCGTGATCGTGGCTTCTGGCAACACTCTGTTCGGTGCCCTCAAGCCACGCAGCATCCGTTGGCTGGGAGAGATCAGTTACAGCACCTATCTGCTGCATGGTTTCGTGCTGTGGCTGATGGTCCAGCGCCTGCCGCCGGCACTGCACCTCGATGGCCGGGAGGCCTGGGTCTACCTGCCATTGCTGGCAGCGTGCACCTGCCTGCTGATCCTGATCAGCAGCGCGACATTCCTGTACATCGAACAGCCGGGAATGAGCGCAGGCAGGAAGGTCGTGCAGTGGCTTCGCCAGCGCCAGCAGGGCAACAAGCGCATCGCAGAAAAAGCCGCCCGCTGATCACGGGCGGCCGCGGCCTCAGTCCTTTTCCAGTGGTGAAAACAGCAACCGGCCCAGACCGCGCCAGGTTTTCTTGTTCCACGCCTTGAACGGAATCTGCGCCAGCAGCTCCCGCGCCAGTTTGCGGTCGCGGTTGGCGGTTTTCAGGAACATCGAATTGAGCGACTTGTAACGCACCTCGTCGTACAGCGGATGATCGCTGAACAGCGCATAGGTGCGCAGGATGTTTTCGATCATGAAGCGATGGTTCTTGTAGGAGTTGGTGGCGTGCTTGCGGTAGCGCGCCATCACCACGTTCAGACCATCGATGAAATACCCGGCGCGTGTCACCTTCAGCTCGATGTACAGGTCTTCGAGGCGAATCGTCGGATCGAATCCACCCACCTTGTCCAGTGCTTCACGACGGATCATCAGGGTCGGCGCCGGCGGATAAGGCTTGCGCTCCAGAAACATGTCATCGAAGTCCAGACGACGGAACGGCACATCCCGGCGCTGGCGCTTTTCCGGGTAAAGGTTGCCATCGGCATCCATCAACTCGATGTTGCCGGCGCAGATGCCGACCTCAGGCTTACCGTCCATGTAGGCGACCTGGGTGGCGATGCGGTCCGGGTACATGATGTCGTCGGAGCCGAACGGGACGATCAGGCTGCCCCTGGCCCGCGCAATGGCACCATTGAGCGTATTGGTCAGGCCCTGGTTCTGCTGCACACGGAAGTCAAAACCGTGCTTTGCCTGCAAGGCATTGATGCGCTCGACGCTGTCATCCTTCGAGCCGTCGTCGACCACCAGCAGCTCGATGTTTTTGTAGCTCTGGTTGATGACGCTGAGGATGCTTTCCTCGATGTACGGGCCGTGGTTATACGACGCGATGATCACGGTGACGATGGGTTGTGCATCACTCAGGGCGGTGACCTCACTCATGGCTGTTCCTTGCGGGCCTGTTCCAGGCCGGAGTCGATCAGGTTCAGGTATTCCTGGCGGAAGACCTCGATATCGTGCTGTTCCTGCAAATAGCGATAAGCCTGCTCACCCTTGGCCTTGAGCTCGTCATCCGACAGCCCGAGGTAGGCATCCAGCGCCGCGACCAGGCTCGGCACGTCCCTGGGCGTGATCGACAGGCCACCGGCACCTTCGATCAGCGGCAGCATGGCCGGCACGTTCGAGGCGATCACCGGCAGATGCCCGCTCATGCCTTCCAGCAAGGCCAGGCCCAGACCTTCGGCCAGCGATGGCATGGTCCAGATATCGAACGCACGCACGTATTGCAGAGCGTTTTCCTTGAACCCCAGCAGGTGGGCGCGACCGCTCAGGCCGAGTTGCTCGATCTCGGCGGCCAGCGGTGCTTGCAGGCGTCCGGCACCGATAATTGCCAGTTGGGTGTTCGGGTATTTGTCTTTCAGTTGGGCGAACGCCTGCAACAGGTAGGTATGGCCCTTGACCGATACCAGCCGTCCCAGAGCGCCGATCAGGCGCACCTTCGGATCGATGCCCAGCAACTCCCGTGCACGCTCGCGACTGTGCTGCAGGCCTTCAGCCTGTTCGATGTCGATGGCGTTGGTGATGGCGTAGGTATTCCGGTCAGTGAAACCGCAATCGCAATCCAGCAGGTATTGCTTGACCGCCGGCGACACGCCGACGAAACGCCAGTGCCGGTCGATCAGGCGCTGAGTCTGACGACGGCGATAGAAGCGGTCGTACTCGCCGAAACCGTGGGAAATACCGATGCACAACGGCACCTTCAACCAGCGATTGAGCGTCAGCATCATGTTCACCGGTTTGAAGCGGTTGCAGATCACCACGTCGAACTTTTCCCGCCGGCAGAATTTGTACAGCTGCCACATCGCCCGCAGGCGCATGCCTTTGAGGGACTTGTCGGAAAACTCGAAATACACCGAACGGTCGGCCCGGCTGACGGCTTCGCCGGGACCGGGTTTACCGCGCAGAAACGCAGCGGTCACCTCGTAACGATCCGTCGGCAAGGCCTTGACGATCTGTTCGGCGAGGTCGGCGAAATCATGGGATTTGACGTTGTAGTCGGGCTGCAGCTGCAGCACCTTTGCGCGTTGACTCATGACTCTCCCCGGTGCGATCCCGTCGCGCCTGTTTCACTCTGCTTCAGCAGCCAGAACAGCTCCTGGCGCCTGACCGCTTTGCGGAAAAATTCGTTTTCGCCGTAGACCGAAGGCACTCGACCGGCCAGCACTCGCTGAACCAGTCGGCGCAGACGACGCTTGAACGGCGCCGGCGGCTGCAGGTCATGCATCATGCCCAGTGCCATGGCCTTGTCCCGCTGCAACTCGATCGGCAGTGGCAGACACAGCGGCTGCATTGCGAGCGTTGCATCGAACGTCGGCGGCAACGCAATGCCCTGCCCGCTGTCGCCCATCGGCCAGCGATCGTTGTCGTGCAAGTGGTTGGCGTAACCGAGCAGGGTCGGCTGCCAGTCCAGGCCGTGCAAGGCTTCCATCACGGCTTCCTGGGCGCAGATATGGTCGGGATGTGGATCGAGTGTCGGGTGTGGCAACACGATCACATCCGGCCGCGCACGGGACAGAATGTCACGCAGGTCGGCCAGCAGGTTGTTCCAGGTCGGCGCGCCGTCGGCATCGCCGGGCAGGGCAAACGGATTCAACTGACGAAAAATCCGCGTGTCGTTCAGATCGGCTTCCCGCGAGCCCACCGGTTGATTCGGCGCAGCCTGCATCGCCGCCAGTTGCAGACAGAAGTAACCGAGCTGCACGCAATGTTCCTGCGGCACGCCGGCCCAGCGCGGCACGGCGAGGCTGTCCCAGGCCCGCAAGCGACCCTTGAGCCGCGACGCCTCGACCTTGTTCAGGCCCATCTGCCGATAGTGTTCGGCTTCTATCTCGCCGGCGGTCAGGGTGACAATCCAGGCCTCGTCGGCCTGACTGTACAAACCGTAAGCGGCCAGCTCGGCATCGTCGGCGTGCGGCGCAATCACCATCACCCGCTGACGCCGGTAATCCGGCGGCTCCAGCGCCCACAGCACCGGCTCACCGGACACCCGGCAAAAACGCCCGCGCAGACGCAGCAAGCCCTGAGACAGGGTCTGCGCCTGACCGCTGAGGTTCAGAAAACGCAGGCCGTTGACGCCACGTTCGAAAGTCTGGGCATCCGGATTCGATCCACCCGCCAGCTCGACCCGTGGATCGAAGAAACGCCCCAGCCAGCTACTTTTCACCCGCACGGCGAGAATCAGCGTTGCGTCATCCGGCAGCATCACGCCCTCATCGAGGCGCAATTGCTCACCGTGCAAATGCACTTTTGGCTGCGGTGTGAATGGTGGAAAGCTGTACTGGTAATCGTCTTTCGGCGAATAGAACAAGTGATCGGCGAACCACGCCTCGTGAACGATCCAGCCAATCACCGCCAGCACCAGCGGCAACCACCAGGCCACCAGCACGCCGAGGGCGATCAACACGATCAATGCGATCAACAAGCCGATGCGTTTATTGCGCCGGTGACGCTTGAGCAGTTGCTGTTTGCGGCTCATGGGCTGACTCATACGGTGAAGACCGGCACAGGATTGCACCAGCGATCCTTGTATTCACGGTCGGCACGACCGAAGGAAAAGCGCAGCGGCTTGTTCAGTGCCCGGGCATGTTCCCAGGCACTTTGCGTATTGAGGAAACTCAGGACGCTGCCGGGGCTGAATTCACGGGTTTCGGGATCGACGCCGCCGTTGATGTACTCGACGCTGATCCACTCCGGCGCTTCGACGCGATACACCAACTGGATCGCAATGGGCGCATCGTTGAGCAAGATCACCGAACCGATCAACAACTCGCGCAGCAGCTCGATGACCTCGGCCATCCGCGCCGCGCCAGTGGCCGGGAAACCCCAGCGGCGCTGGAACAGGTCGCAATAAATGGCTGCCAGTTCGGCACTGGAAAAATCGCTGACCGGCCGCACCACCCCGCCCGCCTCTTCCAGCAGGCGCAGTTCGCGACGCTGGTTGTAGCGAAACTTCTTCGACAATTCTTCCGGAGTGCGGGCCATGGCCAGTTGCTCGGTCTGCAACTTGAGGCCGCTGAAGCGGTTTTCGTTGAGCGCCGACAGGTAGCGTCCGCGATGGCGCAGCGGGGCCCGGGCATCGGCGGCGGCCGGCAGGATCAGCTCGGCGTTGCCGAGGTCGAACAGGCCTTTCTTGCCGTTGCGCTTGAGCACGTCCTTGGACAAGGCCAGGTCGCGGCCCCAGGTCGGGATCGCCGCTTTGATCTCACCCTGCTGTTCCCAGGCCAGATAGCGCACCGCAATGCCGGCCAGATTCGCCAGCCGCTCGACGACCATCGGATGAGTCGCGACGCTGCCGCCGAAACGTTGCCAGGCCTGTGCATAAGTTGAGGCGTCAACGGGCGACCAGCCACGTTCGCGCCAGCCTTGAAATCGGTTGAGCATCAGCCCCTCGGTGCCAGATCGGTAACTTGCGGCAAATGCCAGAAGGTGTCGCGTACGGCGCGGTCGGAGAAGCGCTCGCGCAGGCGGTCGAACATCATCTCGGCGCATTGACGACGCTGCTGCTCGTCCATGCCGGCCAGATGCTTCAGGCCCTGGGCCAGATGTTCGGCATCGCCCAGCGGGAACAGGATGCCCACGCCTTCGACCACTTCCTTCGCCCCGCCGCATGCCGTGGCCAGCAACGGCACGCCGGCGGCCATGGCCTCCAGCAACACCATGCCGAACGGTTCGTGGTCGGAGCTCAGGGCAAACACATCGAATGCCCGGAAGTAATTGCGCGCGTCCGGCACCTGACCGAGAAACAGCACGCGATCACCAACGCCCAGCTCACGGGCCAGGGCCTTGAGTTCATCCTCAAGACGACCCTTGCCGAGAATCACCAGTTGGCTGTTGGCCGGCAGACCAGGCAATGCCGCGGCAAACCCGTGCAGCAACGTGGCCTGATCCTTGTCCGGGTGCAGGCGACCGACGTTGCCGACAATGAATGCATCCGCCGACAGACCGAGGGTCTCGCGAGCTTCACGGGCGGACACCTGACTCATCTGCAACGCCGAGACATCGATGCGGTTATAGAGGGTCTGGATACGCGCCGCCGGCCATTTCGGCAGGCAACGGCGCATGTCGTCGCGCACCGCATCGGACACGCCGAGCAGGCTCAGACGCTTGCGGAAAATGTGTGCAAAGAGTTTGCGCGAACCGCGTTTGTAATCGCCAAACGCGTGGTGCACGCCAATCACCGGCAGTGAAGTGCCGAGCAAAGCGATGTAGATCGGCTTGAAACGATGGGCGATGCAGAAACTGAAATTGCGTGAAGCGGCGATCTTGCGCAGATCGCCGATGGCGCCCAGCTTCAGGCCACGAATGGCCTTGGAGCTGTACTCCATGAACAACACTTCATCGGAGGCGCAGGCCGCGGCCACCTCGCTATCGGCGACCCCGGTCAGAAAGACCGTGGTGACCCGATAACCGGTGCCCGCGAACAGGCTGGCGTACTGCCGCGCGCAGTCGAGGAACGGCCCGTCATAGCCGTGACAGAACTGCAGCACATGGCGTTCAGCCGAGCGTGTCATAAGCGTTTGCGCCTTCTTTGACCACCAGGATGTCTTCCATGATCAGGTACTGCAGATCCGAGCCGAAGAACATGTTCAGGGCGTCGGTCGGCGAGCAGATCATCGGTTCGCCACGGCGGTTGAGCGAGGTGTTCAGGGACACGCCGTTGCCGGTCAGCACTTCCAGCGCCTTCATCATGTCGTAGTAGCGCGGGTTGTATTCGCGCTTGAGCACCTGGGCACGGGACGTGCCGTCTTCGTGGACGACTTCCGGCACGCGGGTCTTCCACTCTTCCGCCACTTCGAAGGTGAAGGTCATGAACGGCGCCGGGTGATCGATCTTGATCATCTGTGGCGCGACGGTGTCGAGCATCGACGGGCAGAAAGGCCTCCAGCGCTCGCGGAACTTGATCTGGTGGTTGATGCGGTCAGCCACGCCAGCCACGCTCGGGCAGCCGATGATCGAACGACCACCCAGTGCACGCGGACCGAACTCCATGCGGCCCTGGAACCAGGCCACCGGGTTGCCATCGACCATGATTTTGGCGATCTGCTCCGGCATGTTGTCGAGCTTGCGCCAGGTCGGTTTGTTCTCGTGACGGGCGCACGCGGCGATCACGTCTTCGTTGCTGTACGACGGGCCGAGGTAGACGTGTTCCATCTTCTCGACCGGCACGCCACGGGCGTTGGACACATAGGCCGCGGCGCCGACTGCGGTGCCGGCATCGCCGGAGGCAGGCTGTACGAACAGCTCCTTGACGTCGTCGCGGGCAATGATTTTCTGGTTGAGCTTGACGTTCAACGCACAGCCACCGGCATAGGCCAGTTTGCCGGTTTCCTTGAGGACGTCACCCAGGTAGTAGTCGATCATCTGCAGCGCGATTTTTTCGAACAGCGCTTGAATGCTGGCGGCGTAGTGGATGTACGGCTCGTCGGCGATGTCACCTTCGCGCTTCGGACCCAGCCACTCGATCAGCTTCGGCGAGAAGTAGTAACCCTTGCCCTTCTCTTTGTAGCGACGCAGGCCGATCACGTTGGCGTAGTCGGTGTTGATCACCAGCTCGCCGTTCTCGAAAGAGGCCAGGCGCGAGAAATCGTATTTGCTGGCGTCGCCGTACGGCGCCATGCCCATGACCTTGAACTCACCGTCCAGCATGTCGAAACCGAGGAACTCGGTAATCGCGCCGTACAGGCCGCCGAGGGAGTCCGGATCGAAGAATTCCTTGATCTTGTGGATCTTGCCGTTTTCGCCATAACCGAAGAAGGTCGTGGCGTACTCGCCCTTGCCGTCGATGCCGAGGATCGCGGTTTTCTCTTTGAAACCCGAGCAGTGGTAGGCGCTGGAAGCGTGGGCCAGGTGGTGTTCAACCGGTTCGATCTTGATTTTCTTCGGATCGAAGCCCAGTTGCTCCAGGCACCAGACGATTTTGTTGCGATAGCGCTTGTAGCGACGGTTGCCCATCAGGATCGCGTCGAGTGCGCGGTCCGGGGCGTACCAGTAACGCTTGGCGTACTGCCAGCGGGCCTTGCCGAAAATGCTGATCGGGGCGAACGGAATCGCGACCACGTCAACGTCGGACGGCTTGATGCCAGCCTGCTCCAGGCAGAACTTCGCCGATTCGTAGGGCATGCGGTTCTTTGCATGTTTATCGCGTACGAAGCGCTCTTCCTCAGCCGCCGCGACCAGCTTGCCGTCGATGTACAAGGCTGCTGAAGGATCATGGCTAAGGGCGCCGGACAGGCCAAGAATCGTCAATGCCACAGGGGTCTAGCCTCTTTAGTCTGCATTCAGGCGCGATGCGCCTTGAAAAATGATGTGCCCTCGCACCGGGCGAGAGACAGCTAAAGGGCGGGATTATAGCTTAAAAGCGTCGACAAACCTCTAGCGGAACTGGCCGGCCGGTGCGTTGACACTCGAGTAGCATCGACATAGACTCCAGCGCAAACGGACTGGGAGATCCCGGTCGGCGCTAATGCCTCGGTGAGATCATCGGGGCTTTTCGCTTTCTGGGGATGGGAAAATCTTCAAACCCCAATTCTCGAAACCCTCTCCAACTTTGCTCCGTCCCCCGCTGCAATAGAACTTGCGCTTGAGCACGTCAAAAGCACGGTTTCCCTGATCCGCCCTCAAAACGCTCATGCCAATGGGCCTCGCAACAAGGTCGGCTAGCTGCAGGCCTGTGGAATTCACCTGTTTGGTTGCAAAAACGATGTCAAACGGCAGTTGAATACCCCATCGATTCGCCCCACCACACATCCTGCGAAACTCCAACTCAAGCTCGTTATCTTCTCGCTTTCCTCGGCGCTCGAAAATCACGTGCGTCAGTGCTCGTTGTTGATTCTTCTCCTGCAAAAACTCATAGAGCGTTTCCAGACAAAAGCCGAGAGCGAGGTGATAAGGATTGTGTCCCGTGCCTTGTTTTTCACGAAGGGAAGCCTTGTCTACGACGCAACTGATCAGAACGAAGTTGCTGGCTTCAATGATGCAGGTCAGCTCCTCAAGAAAGGCATTCTTGTGCTCTCTCGACATGAAGAGGCCAGAAAACGCTCCTTTTTCTTTACGAATTTCGAGTTCATGCAGGCCGATCAGATCGTGTCCCATATGGGCAAACTTGAATTTCTGTAGAGCAGGAATGACTTGCTCGCAGTAATACCTTTTATGAAAGGCACAAAAGGCGAGCACGAAGACTGGATAGTTGGGATCGAGTGTCTGCATCCCATGATCACCGCTCTCATCGACATAAACGACGACATCGCTGTATTCACTGGTTGGGGGCAAAGTAGTTACCCGCGGCTCGGCCGCCAATAAACACCGATATTCCCGTCCACCGCCTGACGATAGATCGTATAAGGCAGGCAAGCCGTATCGAATACCCCGGAAAGAGTCATGTCGAGCAGGACGACCGGCACCAGAATGCCAGTGGGATCAGGGGGCGCGTGCAACAGGCAGAAGTCGTGGGCGAGCCCGCTGTAGATGCGCGGGATCGACTGACAGTAGGTCTTCTGTTTGCGCAGGCTGCGCGTAGCAGCCTCGTCGCCCTGCAGCACAGTGACGGCGGTGCCGCAGCCAGACAATGCCAGGGAAAATGCGCCAATGGTAATAGCCGTTTTGATGGTCAAGATTTGCCCTCCGGGAACGTCGGGGCAAACTAGCATCGGAGGCTAATACGGGGCAGTTCATGGGTTCTGGTAAGGCCGTAGGACAAATCACAAGAATTTGTCGTCACATGCCTTACCCGATTTCCATTGCAGAAACGTCTTACCGGCTTGCGAAATAAATCACACAGCGCCCGACGCATCCTTGGGCAAACGCTGATCGATCACCTGATACAGCGCACTGCTCTCGGGCCAGTTGCGCATGAACCGCGCGCGATCCCGGGCATAGGCTGGAGCAAAGCTGCCCGCCGAACCGTGCTGGCACATCGAATCCAGATCGATCAGCGCCCAGCGATCCTCATGCCAGAACAGGTTGTGGCCCTTGAAATCGCCATGACTGATCCGCTCGGCAATCAACCGCGCAAACAGCTGATCCAGCGCCTGCAACTCGGCTTCCGGCGCTGCGCCGCTCTCAACATACGGCGCAAAGCGCTCGATGATGTCAGGCCCGGGCAGGTACTCGGTGATCAGATACGCCTTGCTGCGCAGCCAGAAAAACCGGGTTTCCAGCACCGCCAGCGGTTTGGGCGTGGCGATACCGAGGAACGCGAGGCGATTACCCTCGCGCCAGGAATGCCAGGCGCGGCTCGGGCGCCAGAAGCGCTTGAGCCAATGAGCAAACCCTTTGATGTTGTAACGTTTGATCACCAGCGCACGCCCGGCCACTTCGATCTTGCCGACGCTCGCCGCGCCGCCGGTCTTGTACAAATGACCCTGATCGAGCAAGGCATCGGCCTGCTCCAGCACCGGCAGCATCGCGGACTCTTCCTCGCGGCGGATCGACCGCAGACCGAAGGCCCCGCGCCGCACGCTGAACAGCGTGCATTCACGACCGACCTTGATCAGGAAATCCTTGAGCCGCCAGGCGCGCACCTTGTCGATCTGCTTCTGCAAGGCTTCCAGCGGCAACGCGTGCTCGCTGTTGCTCAGCAGGTAATACACCAGCAATTCTTCGGTGAACGGCTCCAGCGACTTGGGCAGCTGGGCGAAGAACACCCCGAGGTTTTCCAGCACTTTCTGACGGGACAACGGTTGGCCGGCGTTTTCCGCACAGATGCCAGCGCCATCGATCAGATACAGCTGGCCACCATGGCGCAGCAGGTTGTCCAGGTGCAGGTCTTCCTGCCACAGGCCTTTGCCGTGTAACTGGCCAATGGCGCCGAGCGCTTCGGCCAGCACTGCCGATTGCTCATCCGCCAGCACCGGCAAGGATTCGACCTTGTTCCAGGCATCGCCCAGACTTTCAGCACCTTCGAGGAACTCGAACAGCAGCCAGCCACCCTCGCCGTCCTTCAAGCCATCGGCCAGCAGCAACGGCGTGGTCATGCCTTGGGCGGCGAGCAGCTTCACGCCTTCCAGTTCACGCTGAAAATGCCGCGCCGCCTTGCTGCCGACCAACAACTTGGCCAGCACCGGACGACCGCGCCACACGCCCGCACCGACATAACGCTGCCCCGGCAACACCCGCAACAGACTGAGCAATTGCAGATCGGCCGGGCCCGCCGCATCAGCCAGCCCAACGGTCAGAGGCAGGCTCGGCGTGCGTCCGGCGTTTTTCAGTTCGGACAACTGCATCAACGCGTCTCCTTGCGACTGCGCCGCGCGGTCAGCCGCGTGACCCAGCTGTCGACCAGCGAACTGTCGACCGACTGATCGAGATACGCCGCCAGCAACTCGCGCAACTGGGCATCGCTCCATTCCGGAGCACGACGCAGCAGCGGCTCCAGGTCCTTGACCCGATCCCGCTGACCGAACAGCAGAGGGCGGGTCTTTTCCAGATCAATCAGTTGCGCCTGATAACCGGCGCCTTCGGCCCGCAGGAAAATATGCTTCGGATAGAAGCAGCCGTGCACCTGACGCACACCGTGCAGATGCCGGGCCAGCTGACCGCAGGCCTTGAGAATCGCCGACTGCTGCGATGCCTCAAGGTCCGACCAGCGCTGCAACAGCGAATCCAGATCATCCCAACCGTCGAGCGCCCGGGTCAGCAGGAGCGCGCGCACTTCGCCCGCGACGTTACGCTGACCGAAAAACGCCGCCTGCAGCGCCGGAATCCCGAGCGAGCGGTAGCGGCTGATATTGCGAAATTCCCGGGCAAACGTCGGCTCGCCAAACGGCGCATGCAGCGTGCGGGTCAGGTAATTGCTCTGACGCTTGAGGTAATAACCATGACCTTCGAGTTCGAGGCGGAATACGCTGCTCCAGCCGCCGCCGTCGGTGTTCGGCTCATCCACCGCGTCGAGCTGTTTGGCCCACAGCGCGTCGAAAGTACCGAGGCCGTGGCGCTCCAGCAGCGCACGGTCTTCAGCGGCGAGAAAATCAGTCATTCGCGTCCCTCGAAAAATCTCACCACGTGACGAATCCGTTTCTTGTCGGCGGCATTGAGCCGGTCACGCTGGCGGTATTGCAGGTAGAAGCGCAGGCGCTGGGTGTTCGACAGGTGATATTTGGCAACCTTGTCGAGACAGGCCAGATCCTTGGTGATCCGGTACTTGAGCCAGAAACCGCGCCAGAAATCGCCGTTCGGGCAATCAATGAGAAACAGCTGTGCCTGATCGTCGATCAGCAGGTTGCGCCATTTCAGATCGTTATGGGTAAAGCGATGATCGTGCATCGTCCGGGTATAGACGGCCAGTTGCCGACTGATGCCGTCGACCCAACTGTGATTTCTCAGTTTGGGGTCGTTGCGCTCGGCCAATGCCGAGAGGTCCTCGGTGCGGGGCAGCTCACGGGTGATCATCGCCCCGCGATCGTAGGCTATGCCGTTGCGCTCCAGCCCCCAGGCCACCACTTCGGCGGTGGGAATGCCCCACTTGGCGAAGCGCTTGAGGTTCTGCCACTCCATCTTCACCCGGGGCTTGCCCAGGTAACGGCGCAAGCCCTTGCCGGCGCCGGAGTAGCGTTTGACGTAATAGTTGACGCCGTTGCGCTGCACGCGAATGACCTCGGACAGCGGGTCGCGGGTCAGACGCTCGCCTTCAAGCGCAAACACCGCTTCAAGGCTGCCGAAATCCGCTGCGAGATCGTTGTATTCGGGCTCAAGATTCCAACCCGCCATCAGAGCGCATCCCCGTATCGCTGCTTGCGCTCGTAGAGCTTGTTGGCCTTGCCTTCGAGCCAGTTCAGCAACGGTGCTTCTTCAGCCAGGATCCGGCGCAGCGGTTGCTGGAAATAGCCCTTGAGGAAGCGCAGCTTGTCGCGGCGGGTCAGGCCGATGTCCAGCGCGGAAAAATACAGCGCCGCCAGATCCTTGTCGCGCCAGCGCCGGGTGATCGCCGGACGGGTCTGGGCGCGGTGCAGGTCGATGACCGAGAGTTTGAAATCTTCCGGGGTCACCGGCTTGTCGGTGTGCAGCAGAAAGTGGCAGATGTAGCAGTCGCGGTGGTTGACCCCGGCGCGGTGCATCATGCCGGTCATGCGCGCGACCTCGGCGATCAGCGCCCGCTTGAGCTTGGGCTGCGGTGGCTGTTTGACCCAGTCGATGCTGAAGTCTTCAAGGCTGATGGTCGGCGCCAGCTCTTCGGTGACGATGAATGAATGCTGATCTGCCGGATTGCTGCCCTTCTCGCCGTACGCAACAGCGGTCATGGTCGGCACACCGACTTCCTGCAGACGCTGGATGGCCTTCCATTCCTGGCCCGCACCGAGCACCGGCAGCTTGGCGGTGAGCAGATTCTTGAAAATCTCGCCCCAGCCAATGCCACGGTGGATCTTGACGAAAAAACCGTTGCCGTCGACTTCCGTGCGCAAAGTCCGGCGGGCTTCCAGCTCGCGGTACACCTCGCCCTGCAAGCCCTCGACTTCCGCGAATGCATCGCGGCCAGCCCAGAGGCTCTTGAACGGTTCAGCCAGCATCAACTTCATTTATGCGTGCTCCGCCAGAATCACATCGGCCGCGTGCTGCGGCATGCTGTAGAGGTCGGCCGTCTCGGCGAAGGCCAGACCGTTGCGGCTCCAGGCCGCCCGTGCAGCGTCGTCGTTCAACATGTCAGTCAGGTACTGCGTCAGTTGCGCCTGATCGAACGGTTCGTCCAGCACTCGCCCGGCATCGGCCTCGGCAATGTAATGGGCGTAGCCGCAGACCGCGCTGACCAGCACCGGCAACCCGGCGACCAGCGCTTCAAGCAGCACCGTACCGGTGTTTTCGTTGTACGCCGGGTGAATCAACAGATCAGCGCCGAGCAGGAAACGCGGGATATCACTGCGCCCCTTGAGGAACGTCACGTTATCGCCCAGACCCAATGTTGCACTCTGCATCTGGAACAATTTGGGGTCATCCTGGCCGATTACAAACAGCCGGGTACGTTTCTTCAGCTCGGCGGGCAACGCGGCCAGCGCTTTCAGGCTGCGATCGACGCCCTTGGTCTTGAACCCGGAGCCGATCTGCACCAGCAGCAGTTCGTCGTCCTTCAGATTGAATTCGGCGCGGAAACCGGCGCGAATCTGGTCGGCATCCGCCGGACGGCGACGATCCTGGGCGATACCCGGCGGCAGCAGGTGGAAGCGCTCCAGCGGTGTGTCGTAATACTTGATGAACAGCGGCTGCTGCACTTCGGAAATCATCAGCACTTCGGTCTTCGCGTCTTTGGCGAACACTGCACGCTCGTATTCGGCGAAGTGGCGGTAGCGGCCCCAGCGGCGATACAGCGAATGGCGCAGGTTCTGCGCCTTGTCTTCGAAGCAGCCGTCGGCGGCGTAGTAGACGTCCAGCCCCGGCATCTTGTTGAAGCCGATCAGGCGATCCACCGGTCGCTTGGCCAGGTCCGCCTCCATCCACGCGCTGAGCTTTTCGTTGCGGCGGTGATTGAAGAACGCCTTGACCGGCGCCACCAGCACTTCGAAACCGGGCGGCACGTCGCCTTCCCAGATCAGGGTGTAGACGCGGATCTGGTGCCCGCGCTTCTGGCATTCGAGGGCGATGCGCATGAAATCGCGCTGCAAACCGCCGAACGGGAAATATTTGTACAGGACAAAAGCCAATTGCATCAGCGCAGCTCCTCAGCCATCAACAACGTGCTCAGTCGGCTGGCAACACGCTCGGGATTCAGACGCGTGAAGCACAGGGGCCACTCGCGTTTCAGATCAAACTGACGGGCATCCTGCGCGGTCGGTTGATAAGTACATTTCTTTTGCAGGCACGGCGCGCACGGGAAATCGCTGCCGAGGTGAATCTGCAGCTTGCCGTAGGCGCCGGTCAGGCCCGGATTGGTCGGGCCGAACAGGGAAATCGTCGGCACGTCCAGCGCCGCAGCGAGATGGCCGAGACCGGTGTCCACCGCAACGCAGGCCTGGGCGCCGGCCAGCACTTTGCCGACCCCGGCCAGGTTCAGTTTCGGCAGCACTTCGGCGTGTTTGAAACCGGCGGCGATGCGCTCGGCCCGGGCCTTCTCCAGCGGGTTGCCCCACGGCAACTTGATCCCGACGCCGAGGTAGCCGACCCGTTCGGTCAGCTCGCGCCAGTAGGCTTCCGGCCAGTGCTTGGTGTCCCAGGTGGTGCCATGGAGGAACACCACGTAGGCATTCTTGCGTGGCAATTCGACCAGACGCTCGACGTTGAGGCCGTAATCGCCCAGGCCTTTGGGCAAGTCGTAACCCAACGCGATCGCAAACAACTGGCGCACACGCTCGACGGCGTGCTGCCCACGGGCCACCGCCAGTTTGCGGTCATAAAAACGCGCGGCGATCGGCTCGCGGGCCGAGCCCTTGTCGAGACCGGCTACCGGGGCCTTGACGTAGCGGGTCAGCCAGGCGCTTTTCAGCAAACCTTGGGCGTCGATCACCAGGTCATATTTGTTCGCCCGAACGGACTGCTTGAAGCGCTTCCATTCGCCACTGGTGATGGTTTTCCAGATATTTTTGCGCCAGCGGCGGATCGCCACCGGAATCACGTTGCCCACGGCCGGGTGCCAGGTCGGAATCTCGGCGAAACCTTCCTCCACCACCCAGTCGAACTTGATCCCGGGAATCGCCCGGGCGGCGTCGGTCAGCGCCGGCAACGCGTGAATGACGTCGCCCAGCGATGAAGTCTTGATCAGCAATACCCGCAACTTAATGAACCTCGACCACAGAGCCCTGCAAACGCTGCAAGGCATCGTTGACCGCGTCCGGCATCAGCTGGCGCAGGCAGTTGTAATGGCCGAAACGGCAGGTGCGGTCAAAGCAGGGGCTGCAATCGAGGCCCAGACGGACGATTTCCACATGCTCGGCCAACGGCGGAGTGAAACCCGGCGAGGTCGAACCGTAGACCGCCACCAACGGGCGATTCAATGCAGCGGCCACGTGCATCAGGCCGGAATCGTTGGAGACCACCGAGTCGGCGCAGGACATCAAATCGATGGCCTCGGCCAGCGAAGTGCCGCCGCTCAGATTCACGGATTCTTCGCGCAGGCCCGGAATCAGTCGCGCGCGGATGTCTTCACCCACCGCGTGATCGTTCTTCGAACCGAACAGCCAGACCTGCCAGCCTTCGCGAATCCGCGCCTCGGCGACCTTGGCGTAGTGCTCGGACGGCCAGCGTTTGGCCTCACCGAATTCAGCGCCGGGGCACAGCACCAACACCGGGCGATCGAGGGTCAAACCGAACTTGGCCAATGCGGCCTCGCGGGTGACCGGGTCGATTTGCAGGCTCGGGCGCGGATAAGGTTTCGGCAGTTCGGCGTTCGGCTCGTAGGCCAGCGCCATGAAACGTTCGATCATCAGCGGATAACGTTCTTTATCCAGCGTGCGCACGTCATTGAGCAGGCCGTAGCGGAATTCGCCACGCCAGCCGGTGCGTTTCGGGATGCCGGCGAAAAACGGCACCAGCGCCGACTTCAGCGAGTTCGGCAGCAGGATCGCCTGGTCGTACTGGCCGGCGAGGGATTTGCCGATCCGCCGACGGGTCGCCAGCTCCAGCGCGCCGTGGCCGAGCGGAAAGCTCAAGGCCTTGCGCACTTCGGGCATGCGTTCGAGGATCGGCCGGCTCCACTCGGGGGCCAGCACGTCGATTTCGCACTGCGGGTGGCGCTGTTTGAGACACTGAAACAGTGTCTGCGCCATCACCATGTCACCGACCCAACTGGGCCCAACGATCAGAATATTCATGTGGTTTCCATAAACGAACCGGGGAGGCCTTACGCCTCCCCGTCTCGAGAATCAGCTTAGCCCCAGCTCTCGCCAGATCCGCATCACCTGCCGCCGTTCGTCCGCGAACTGGTCGCCCGGTATCACTCCGGCGTCCTTCTGCAAGGCCTGCCGGTGGGCTGCGGAACGGTAGGCCTTGTAGGCCTCGCGCAACAGGCTGGCGTCTTCGACGGGCATCAACCCTTCGTGTTCCAGCTCTTCCAGAATGCGGATATTGTCCGTCCAGCGCAGCAGCGGCGGATGGCTTTGCGACCACGCCAGGGCCGCGTATTGCACCATAAATTCAATATCGACGATACCTCCGGCGTCCTGCTTGAGGTCGAACGGCGCCGTGGCCTCGAAGGCATTCGCCCCCGTACCGGCGGCCGTGCTCTTGCTGCCGAGGTTGTCGCGCATCTTGGCGCGCATCTCGCTCACTTCCTGTTGCAGCTTCGCCAGATCCCGCGTCTTGCCCAATACCTGGGCCCGCACTTTCTCGAACGCCTGGCCGACATCCTGACTGCCCACCAGCACCCGCGCCCGCACCAGGGCCTGATGCTCCCACGTCCACGCTTCATTTTCTTGATAGCGGGCGAACGCGCCAAGCGAACTCACCAACAGCCCGGATGCACCGGATGGCCGCAGACGCATGTCCACTTCATACAGCTGGCCGGAGTTGGTCTGCGCCGTCAGCAAGTGAATGATCCGCTGGCCGAGTCGGGTAAAGAACTGCGCACCATCAATCGGTTTCGCCCCGTCGGTTTCCGCCTGTGGATCGCCGTCGTGGATGAACACCAGGTCCAGGTCCGAACCATGCCCCAACTCGATCCCGCCGACTTTCCCATAACCGACAATGATGAAGCCGGGATCGCACAACGTGCCGTCAGTGCGCAGCGGCGTGCCGTACTTGGCCACGGTCTGGCGCCAGGCCAGGGCCAACACTTGCTCCAGAATCGCTTCGGCGAGCCAGGTCAGGTAGTCGCTGACTTTCATCAACGGCAGGCTGCCGGCGATTTCCGAGGCGGCGACCCGCAAGCGATGCGCCAGTTTGAAATGGCGCAGGGCTTCCATCTGTTGTTCGAGATCGTCTTCCGGAATGCGGGTCAGGCGCTCGCGCAGCTCGGCGGCCAGCTCCGGTGCCAGCGGCGGCTTGAACAGGCGACCTTCGTTGAGCAATTCGTCGAGCAGCAACGGGAAACGGGTGATCTGCTCGGCGATCCACGGGCTCGCGGCACACAGCGTCAGCAAGCGTCGCAGCGCGCCGGGGTTTTCCGTCAGCAACACCAGATAAGCCGAGCGCCGGGCCACCGCTTCGACCAGCGGCAGGACCCGCTCGAGCACCAGATCCGGATTGTCATGCTCCACTGCCTGAGCGAGCAGGCGCGGAATAAAGGCGTCGAGGCGTTCGCGCCCCAGACGCTGCATCGCCCGCAGTTGCGGACTGCTGCGCAGACCGGCCAGTGCTTTCAAGGCTTTGGTGGCGTCGGCAAAACCGCCCTCTTCCAGCTGACGGCAGGCGGCTTCTTCGTCCTGCGCCTCTTCCCACAGCGGCAGCCATTCGCCGCCGACCACCACTTCGCAATCGGCGCCCTCTTCTTCATCAGGGTCCGCGATCACTTGCGCAAAGTGCCAGGCCACCCGGCCTCGCCAGAACATCAGCTTTTCATGGAAAGCGTCCCAGTCGGCGAAACCGAGCATGAAAGCGATGCGTGCCTGATCCTGCGCAGTGTCGGGCAGCATTTGAGTCTGGCGGTCGGCAATCGCCTGGATCGCGTGTTCGGTGTAGCGCAGGAATTCGTAACCTTCGCGCAACTCGCTGATCACCGCAGGCGGCAGATAACCCTGCCCTTCCAGCGTGCCCAACACCTTTAATAGAGGACGCTGTTGCAGACTCAGGTCGCGCCCGCCGTGAATCAACTGGAAAGCCTGGGCGATGAACTCGACCTCGCGGATGCCGCCGGAGCCCAGCTTGATGTTGTCGGCCATGCCCTTGCGCCGCACTTCCTGCTGGATCAACTGCTTCATGGTGCGCAGCGCTTCAATGGCCGAGAAGTCCAGATAGCGCCGGTAAACGAACGGCCGCAGCATTTCCTGCAACTGCGCACCGGCCACTTGATCGCCGGCCACCACTCGCGATTTGATCATCGCGTAGCGCTCCCAGTCCCGGCCCTGATCCTGGTAATACTGCTCCAGCGCATTGAAGCTCAGCACCAGCGCGCCGGACGAGCCGTAAGGGCGCAGACGCATATCGACGCGGAACACGAAACCGTCGACGGTCATCGGGTCGAGGGCCTTGATCAGGCGCTGGCCGAGACGGATGAAGAATTCCTGATTATCCAGCGCACGCTTCACGCCGACGGTTTCGCCGCCCTCGGGGTAGGCGAAGATCAGGTCGATGTCCGAGGACAGGTTCAGCTCGACCGCGCCGAGCTTGCCCATGCCCAGGATGACCATTTGCTGCGGCAGACCGCTGCGCCGGCCGGTGGGCGTGCCGAATTGCTGACAATGGCGGCTATATAACCATTGATAGGCCTGGTCGATGCTGGCGTCGGCCATGTCGGAAAGGTCGCGGCAGGTCTGCACCAGATCGGCCTGGCGGGTCAGGTCGCGCCAGATAATTCGCACCTGATGCCGGGCGCGCTGGCGACGCAGGACGCGGCCCAGCTCATCGTCAGTCTGCGCCGCCGTCGCCGCAGCAGCGATCTGCGCACATAACTCGCCGGGGGCGAACGGCCGGTCGAGTTCGCCGGACTGCACCAGCGACAGCAACATCAAAGGGTCACGAACGCTCTGTTCAATCACAAAATCGCTGGCGGCGGTAACGCGGGCGAACTGCGCCCAGCGCTCCGGGGTCCAGGTGGAGAAGCCGTGATCGTCTTCAAGCTGAGCGACGGCCGTACGGAACGACTGCTCGGATCGGCTGACCAACGGCAGGAGAATGGCGGGCAGTTCGGCAAGCGCGGGCAGGGTCATGGTCTATCCTTGATCGGCGTGTAAATGGCCGCTTGTAGTGATGATTGAAAAACCGCTACGCGAAGGACTGTCGAACAAAAGTGAGAAATAGCTGAAATTTCTTTTTCTTTGGCAGCCAGCATCAAACTTTCACCTTTTTCGGATGGCCAAAGACCAACCTTAACGATTATTCTCACAACGCAGCCGGAGGCCACAAGCCTTTCATCTGTAGTTTTACTACTCGTCTATACATTCGAAAGGCTGAAATGCCGGATGATTTGTAGTAAAACTACACGCCGCCGGAACAACCTGTCGGCAATCCAAGAATTTTAAATCGTCTGCCCACAAGGCCAGTCGCAAACTCAGGCAACCGATTCTGGAAGCCTTTCCGCCCTGGAGCAAGCCATGCAAGACCTCGATCCCGTCGAAACCCAGGAATGGCTGGACGCCCTGGAATCGGTTCTCGACAAAGAAGGCGAAGACCGTGCTCACTATCTGATGACCCGTATGGGTGAACTGGCGACCCGCAGCGGTTCGCAGCTCCCTTACGCCATCACCACGCCTTACCGCAACACGATCCCCGTTACCCACGAAGCACGCATGCCTGGCGACCTGTTCATGGAACGCCGCATTCGCTCGCTGGTACGCTGGAACGCGATGGCCATGGTAATGCGTACGAACCTGAAAGATTCTGACCTGGGCGGTCACATCTCCAGCTTCGCCTCCAGCGCAACCCTGTACGACATTGGCTTCAACTACTTCTTCCAGGCCCCGACCGACGAACACGGCGGCGACCTGATCTACTTCCAGGGCCACACCTCGCCAGGCGTTTACGCCCGTGCATTCATGGAAGGCCGCATCTCCGAAGACCAGATGAACAACTTCCGCCAGGAAGTCGACGGTCAGGGCCTGTCGTCCTATCCGCACCCTTGGCTGATGCCTGACTTCTGGCAGTTCCCGACCGTATCCATGGGTCTGGGCCCGATCCAGGCGATCTACCAGGCGCGCTTCATGAAGTACCTGGAACACCGCGGTTTCATCCAGCCGGGCAAACAGAAAGTCTGGTGCTTCCTGGGCGACGGCGAGTGCGACGAGCCGGAATCCCTGGGCGCCATCTCCCTGGCCGGCCGCGAGAAGCTGGACAACCTGATCTTTGTCATCAACTGCAACCTGCAGCGCCTCGACGGCCCGGTTCGCGGCAACGGCAAGATCATCCAGGAACTCGAAGGCGTGTTCCGCGGTGCTCAGTGGAACGTGACCAAAGTCATCTGGGGCCGTTTCTGGGACCCACTGCTGGCCAAGGACGTCGACGGCATCCTGCAACGTCGCATGGACGAAGTCATCGACGGCGAGTACCAGAACTACAAAGCCAAAGACGGCGCGTTCGTGCGTGAACACTTCTTCAACACGCCTGAACTCAAGGCGATGGTTGCAGACCTGTCCGACGACGAGATCTGGAAACTCAACCGTGGCGGCCACGACCCGTACAAGGTCTACGCGGCGTACCACGAAGCGGTCAACCACAAGGAACAACCGACCGTCATCCTGGCCAAGACCATCAAGGGTTACGGTACCGGTGCGGGCGAAGCGAAGAACACCGCGCACAACACCAAGAAAGTCGACGTCGACAGCCTGAAGCTGTTCCGCGACCGCTTCGACATCCCGGTGAAAGACGAAGAGCTGGAAAACCTGCCGTTCTTCAAGCCTGAGCCAAACAGCGCCGAAGCCCGTTACCTGGCCGAGCGTCGCGCCGCACTGGGTGGCTTCGTGCCTCAGCGTCGCGCACAGAGCTTCAGCGTGCCGACTCCGGATCTGGACACCCTCAAGGCAATCCTCGACGGCTCCGGCGACCGTGAAATTTCCACCACCATGGCCTTCGTGCGGATTCTCGCGCAACTGGTCAAGGACAAGGAAATCGGCCCGCGCATCGTTCCGATCATCCCGGACGAAGCCCGTACCTTCGGTATGGAAGGCATGTTCCGTCAGCTGGGCATCTACTCGTCCGTCGGCCAGCTCTACGAGCCAGTCGATAAAGACCAGGTGATGTTCTACAAGGAAGACCAGAAAGGTCAGATCCTTGAAGAAGGCATCAACGAAGCAGGCGCCATGAGCTCCTTCATCGCCGCTGGTACTTCGTACTCCAGCCACAACCAGCCAATGCTGCCGTTCTACATCTTCTACTCGATGTTCGGTTTCCAGCGTATCGGCGATCTGGCCTGGGCTGCCGGCGACAGCCGCACCCGTGGCTTCCTGATCGGCGGCACCGCCGGCCGTACCACCCTGAACGGTGAAGGCCTGCAGCACGAAGACGGTCACAGCCACCTGCTGGCTGCCACCATCCCGAACTGCCGCACCTACGATCCGACCTACGGCTACGAGCTGGCGGTGATCATTCAGGACGGCATGAAGAAGATGACCGAAGAGCAACAGGACATCTTCTATTACATCACCGTGATGAACGAGTCCTACCAGCAGCCAGCCATGCCGGCCGGTGCCGAAGAAGGCATCAAGAAAGGCATGTACCTGCTGGAAGAAGACACCCGCGAAGCGGCACACCACGTCCAGCTGATGGGCTCCGGCACCATCCTGCGTGAAGTCCGTGAAGCGGCGAAGATCCTGCGTGAAGAGTTCAACGTCGGTGCCGACGTGTGGAGCGTCACCAGCTTCAACGAACTGCGTCGCGACGGCCTGGCCGTAGAGCGCAGCAACCGTCTGAAACCAGGCCAGAAGCCTAAGCGCAGCTACGTCGAAGAGTGCCTGAGCGGCCGCAAGGGTCCGGTCATCGCCTCTACCGACTACATGAAACTGTTCGCCGAGCAGATCCGTCAGTGGGTACCGTCCAAGGAATTCAAAGTCCTGGGCACCGACGGTTTCGGCCGCAGCGACAGCCGCAAGAAACTGCGTCATTTCTTCGAAGTCGACCGTCATTTCGTGGTGTTGGCAGCCCTGGAAGCACTGGCTGACCGTGGCGATATCGAACCTAAAGTCGTGGCCGAGGCCATTACCAAGTTCGGCATCGACCCGGAAAAACGCAACCCACTGGACTGCTGAGGAGAAACTCTGTGAGCGAACTCATTCGCGTACCTGACATCGGCAGCGGTGAAGGTGAAGTAATCGAACTGTTTGTGAAGGTCGGCGACCGTATCGAAGCCGACCAGAGCATCCTGACTCTGGAATCGGACAAGGCCAGCATGGAAGTGCCGGCCCCGAAGGCCGGCGTCATCAAGAGCCTGAAAGTGAAGCTGGGCGACCGCCTGAAAGAAGGCGACGAACTGTTGGAGCTGGAAGTCGAGGGCGCCGCGCAAGCGGCCCCTGCTCCGGCTGCCGCTCCTGCCGCCAAGGCTGAAGCTGCACCGGCCGCCGCGCCTGCACCGGCTGCGCCTGCCGCTGCCCCTGCTGCCGCTTCGGTTCAGCAAGTGCACGTGCCGGACATCGGTTCGTCGGGCAAGGCCCAGATCATCGAGATCCAGGTCAAGGTCGGCGACACCGTCGAGGCTGATCAGTCGCTGATCACCCTGGAATCCGACAAGGCGAGCATGGAAATCCCGTCGCCTGCCGCTGGCGTGGTCAAGGCCATCAGCGTCAAGTTGAACGACGAAGTCGGCACTGGCGACCTGATCCTGGATCTGGAAGTGGCGGGTGCTGCGGCCCCTGCGGCTGCCGCTCCGGCCCAGGCTGCTGCTCCAGCCGCTGCTGCTCCGGCGCCTGCCGCCGCGCCGGCTGCACCGGTTGCCGACAGCGTTCAGGACATCCACGTTCCGGACATCGGCTCGGCCGGCAAGGCCAAGATCATCGAAGTGCTGGTCAAGGCTGGCGACAGCGTTGAAGCCGACCAGTCGCTGATCACCCTGGAATCCGACAAGGCGAGCATGGAAATCCCGTCGCCTGCCGCCGGCGTGGTGGAAAGCGTTTCCATCAAGCTGGACGACGAAGTCGGCACCGGCGATCTGATCCTCAAGCTGAAAGTCAAAGGCGCCGCTCCGGCTGCTGCCCCGGCTCCGGCGGCCGCTGCTGCCCCGAGCGCTCCGGCACCGGCCGCTGCTGCTCCGGCGGCCGCTGCACCTGCTGCTGCCGCTCCGGCCGCTGCTCCAGCCAAGCCTGGTGCGAAAGTTCACGCCGGCCCTGCCGTGCGTCAACTGGCTCGCGAATTCGGCGTCGAGCTGAGCGCTGTCGGCGCCAGCGGTCCGCACGGTCGCATCCTGAAAGAAGACGTGCAGGTTTACGTCAAAGCCATGATGCAGAAGGCCAAGGAAGCACCGGCCGCTGCCGCTGGCGCAACCGGTGGCGCGGGCATCCCGCCGATTCCGGTCGTCGACTTCAGCCGTTTCGGCGAAATCGAAGAAGTGCCGATGACCCGCCTGATGCAGGTCGGCGCTGCCAACCTGCACCGCAGCTGGCTGAACGTGCCGCACGTGACGCAATTCGACTCGGCGGATATCACCGAGCTGGAAGCGTTCCGCACCGCACAGAAAGCTGTTGCAGAGAAGGCCGGCGTCAAGCTGACCATCCTGCCGCTGCTGCTCAAGTCCTGCGCGCACCTGCTCAAGGAACTGCCGGACTTCAACAGCTCGCTGGCACCAAGCGGCAAGGCGATCATCCGCAAGAAGTACGTGAACATCGGCTTCGCCGTCGACACCCCGGATGGCCTGCTGGTACCGGTCATCAAGAACGTCGACCAGAAGAGCCTGCTGCAACTGGCCGCCGAGGCCGCTTCCCTGGCTGAAAAAGCCCGGACCAAGAAGCTCTCGTCGGACGAGATGCAAGGCGCCTGCTTCACCATTTCCAGCCTCGGCCACATTGGCGGCACCGGCTTCACGCCGATCGTCAACGCGCCGGAAGTGGCGATCCTCGGTGTTTCCAAGGCAACCATCCAGCCAGTCTGGGACGGCAAAGCCTTCCAGCCGAAACTGATGCTGCCACTGTCGCTGTCCTACGATCACCGTGTGATCAACGGCGCCGCTGCTGCACGCTTCACCAAGCGTCTGAGCGATCTGCTGGCGGACATCCGCACCATCCTGCTGTAAAGCGCTCGGCCCTCCGGCAGCGGAGGGCCGACCGCGTTCCACGTTTTCGAGCGCCACACGCTCGTACCTCAACCCCGTCAACCTGGCGGGGCTTTTTTTGCCTGAAATATCCGACAGCCGTATTTTTCCCACAAACCTTGCTGATTTCAGCCACGAGCCAAGTCCCCTTCCTGTCGATCTTTTTTATACACAGGCAACTAATCTTTGCGCACCAAAGTTAGCCAATAAAGTCAGTGCGCTTTCTTTTCAATTAACACTCATTCGAATGGATTCGAACATGCAGAAGCCGACTGTCGGCCCCATCATGGGTCACACAACAACTAACCAGACCCGCATTTTTATACGCGGCGAATTTCAAAATAATGCTGCAGTATTTGCCGGCATTCGTTATCGACCCACCGATTCGAAACAATGGCACACGGGAGGATTCATCAAACTGGACGCGAGACGTGATATGTCTGGCGTACTGGTTCTGGATAACTTGAGCGCCGACACCGATTACGAGTACCAGACCGGATGGTTCAGCCCGATGAGTCCGGCCCACACCACCGAAAGTGTGGCGGAGTTGCCGCTGCAATGGCCGCGGGAGACTTACCGTCTGCGTACCCGCAGCGATCAGGCCTTACAGCCACGCGCCTATATCCTCGGTTCGTGTCGCTACTTGCGCCTGACCGCCGGCATCCCCGTATTGCCGCAGCTGGGTGACCGGATCTTCGCCTCGATCAGCCAACTGATCGAAGGCGCACAACCACCGGTCAGCGCAATCATGATGAGCGGTGACCAGATTTACGCCGATGACTTGAACCTGATTGCACCCGACCGCGAATATAACGAGATCATTGCAAAGTATCGCGCGGCTTTTTCCCAGCCCAATATTCAACGACTGATGTCTGGCACTTCGACTTACATGATTCTCGACGACCATGAAATAGAAGATAACTGGCCAAGTCATGCCGACCCAGCCGATGAAACACTCTTTCGCAATGCAATGGCGGCTTACGAAATTTATCAAGCCAGTCACAGTCCGGCCTGTTCACTCACAACTAACGGCCAAGTAGAGCATTCTTCGCTGAAGCACTATTGGTATCAATTCAGCGATGGCGATATCGAATGGTTTGTGACCGATAGTCGAACCCGTCGCCACTTATCCAGCGAGAACGGCCGCGTTCTGGATGAAGAGCAGGAACAGGCCTTGTGCAAGTGGCTGATCGGAAGCACCGCACGGGTCAAGTTTGTGGTTACCAGTGTCATGTTCTATCCGGATCGCAGAATGAACGGCGAGGACGCCTGGATGGGCTTCCCGCAACAGCGCTTGCGGCTGCTGGAAACCATCCGCCGGCATCGAATCAGGAACGTGGTGTTCATCTCCGGCGACGTGCACGGTTCGCTGACCTCGCGCCTGACCCACAGCGAGGACCCGGAATTCGAAATCCACACCATCGTCTCTTCGCCGCTGCACAACAGCAAACTGCTGCCCTATGCCACGGCCGCGACGTTCATCCTCGATCAGCCGCTGGTTCGTACCGACACGGGAGACTATCGGCACGAACTGACCAGCCAGGTCATCAGCCAGGACAATTTTGCGCACATGGTGGTCGAGCCCGGGCACATCCAGGTCAACTACCACGACCGGGATGGCAGACACCTGCAAACGATCGACATTCCACTTCGCTGAAATGCAGCGGCATTACCGTTCCGGTCGCCAGAGAGCTCTGGAACGGTACTTTCAGAGCGATCCCGCATTACTTTCCACCACCCTCTGGAGAAATGCCCACAGCTGCCGACATATTCTTATAGCACTTGGCCTTCATGTCTCTTGTCAGTCGGTGCCGCAATGATGCAACCTTGCCGCAGGCAACAGTAAAGAGGGCGAGAGCCCGGCGCGTTCAGCAAATTTCCAAGCGAGTTCCCTTCATGAAGAGCCAACCCGATGCCGCCAGCCGTATGGCGGCCGAGGTAGTGACGCAGTTGCCTGTGCCCTCGCGGCTCGGCATGCTGCGTTTCGAGCGCCTGAATGAAGCCAGTTGGGCGATGCTGTTTCTCGATCCCAGCTGCGAACGCCAGTTCGGCCAGCCGGCCGTCGAACTCTGCGCCCTGGTCGGCTCGCCCTACGCCAGCCTGATGGAGCCCGAAGCGCGCTATCAGCTGCACGACGCGATCCAGCAACAGCTTGGCCAAAGCCCGCATTATATGGTGCGCTACACCCTGCACACCGCCGCCGGTGTCCTGAGCATTCTCGAACTCGGCGAGGCCTACAAACAGCACAACCGCCATTTGCTGCGCGGTTACCTGCTGGCAGTCGACGATGTATTTGACGAGGCGCCAGCGCTGCCGTGCGTCGACCTCGAAACCCAGAACTCGCGCCTGCAGATCGCCCTTGAGCTCAACCAGCGCGCCCAGCAGGAGCAATTGCAGCACCTGGAGCGAGTGCGCGCCCAGCAGGACCTGATCCTGCTGCTGGCCCGCCAACGCTACAGCAGCCAGAACTCCCTGCAGGAAGCCGCCGAACTGATCACCCGCTGCGCCTGCGATATCTACGAAATCGACTGCGCCAGCCTGTGGAACCTCGAAGGTCAGAAGCTGGTGCCGATTTCCGCCTATCACCGCGCCACCCAGGAATACATCCTGCCGGAGGTGCTCGACGTCAGCGGCTTCCCCGATTACATGGACGCGTTGCACGGCAGCCGCGCCATCGACGCGCACAACGCGATGCGCGACCCGCGTACCCGCGAGATGGCCGAAGCGCTGCGCCCCCGCGACGTCAACGCCATGCTCGACGCCAGCATCCGCGTCGACGGCCAGGTGGTCGGCGTGCTGTGCCTGGAGCAGACCGGCGTCACCCGCGCCTGGCAGTCCGACGAAATCGCCTTTGCCGGTGAACTGGCCGACCAGTTCGCCCAGGTCATCAACAATCACAACCGCCGCATCGCCACCAGCGCCCTGCACCTGTTCCAGCGTGCGGTCGAGCAAAGCGCCAACGCCTTTTTGCTGGTCAACTGCGACGGCGTGGTCGAATACGTCAACCCGAGCTTCACCGCGATCACCCAGTACACCACCGAGGAAGTCCACGGCCAGCGCCTGTCGGAACTGCCGGCCCTGGAAAACCTCAGCGAGCTGCTGTTCGACGCGCCCTCGGCGCTGGCCAAGAGCAACAGCTGGCAGGGTGAATTTAAGAGCCGTCGAAAAAACCTCGAACCGTACTGGGGCCAGTTGTCGATCTCCAAGGTCTACGGCGACAACCGTGAGCTGACGCATTACATCGGCATCTACGAAGACATCACCCAGACCAAGCTGGCGCAGCAGCGCATCGAGCGCCTGGCTTACACCGACAACCTGACCAACCTCGGTAACCGGCCTGCATTTATCCGCAATCTGGATGAACGCTTCGCCCGAGACAGCGATACCCCGATCAGCCTGCTGCTGGTGGACATCGACAACTTCAAGCGGATCAACGACAGCCTCGGCCACCAGACCGGCGACAAACTGTTGATCAGTCTGGCCCGGCGCCTGCGCAACAGCCTGAGCCCGAGCGGCAGCCTGGCGCGGTTCGCCAGTAATGAATTCGCGGTGTTGCTCGACAACACCGCCCTTGAGGCCGGCCAACAGATTGCCAGTCAGTTGCTGATGACCCTCGACAAACCGATGTTCGTCGACAACCAACTCATCAGCGTCACCGGCTCCGTGGGCCTGGCCTGCGCGCCGCTGCACGGCCGCGACCCGCAGACCCTGATGCGCAACGCCGGCCTGGCCCTGCACAAGGCCAAGGCCAACGGCAAACACCAGGTGCAGGTGTTCACCGAGGCGCTGAACGCCGAGGCCAGTTACAAGTTGTTCGTCGAAAACAACCTGCGCCGCGCCCTGACCCAGAACGAACTGGACGTGTTCTACCAGCCCAAGCTGTGCCTGCGCAGCGGTCGATTGCTGGGCATGGAGGCGCTGCTGCGCTGGAACCATCCGGAACGCGGCATGATCCGCCCGGACCAGTTCATCAGCGTCGCCGAGGAAACCGGCCTGATCATTCCGATCGGCAAGTGGATCGCCCGCCAGGCCTGCCGCATGAGCAAGGCGCTGACCGCCGCCGGCATGGGCAATCTGCAGGTGGCGATCAACCTGTCGCCCAAGCAGTTCTCCGACCCGGACCTGGTGGCGTCGATCGCCAACATCCTCAAGGAAGAAGCGCTGCCGGCCAATCTGCTGGAACTGGAGCTGACCGAAGGCCTGCTGCTGGAAGCCACCGAAGACACCCACTTGCAGCTCGACCAGCTCAAGCGTCTGGGCCTGACCCTGGCCATGGACGACTTCGGCACCGGTTACTCGTCGCTCAGCTACCTGAAGAAATTCCCGATCGACATCATCAAGATCGATCGCAGCTTCATCCACGAAATCCCGGACAACCAGGACGACATGGAAATCACCTCCGCCGTGATCGCCATGGCCCACAACCTGAAACTCAAGGTCGTGGCCGAAGGCATCGAGACCGCCGAGCAGCTGGCGTTCCTGCGCCGTCACCGCTGCGACGTCGGCCAGGGCTACCTGTTCGACCGGCCGATTCCGGGCGGCGAGCTGATCCAGGCGCTCAAGCGCTACCCCCGCGGCCCGCTCTGCCTGTAACTCACAGGGCACACTATCCGCACATTTTGCCAGGTGATTAACTGGGCATCATTGGGCACACTGGCGGTCAGACTTTTTACATCCCATCCTGACTGAGAGGAACGATCATGGTTCTGCGCTCGGAAATTCTGGTGAACAAAAACGTGCTACCGACTAAAGAACAAGCTCTGCCCGGCCGCGAAACCCCGATGGCCCTGCCTGAAAAACACTTTGTTTTCACCGAGACGCCGTTGCTGGGCCCGTTCTTTCAGGACGTCGATTTCGCGATCTTCGGCCTGGGCTGTTTCTGGGGTGCGGAACGCCGCTTCTGGCAGCGCGAAGGCGTGGTCAGCACCGTGGTCGGCTATGCCGGCGGTTTCACGCCGAACCCGACCTACGAAGAAGTCTGCTCGGGCCTGACCGGCCACGCTGAAGTGGTGCTGGTGGTGTACGACAAGGCCAAGGTCAGCTACGAAGAGCTGCTGGCGATGTTCTGGGAACTGCACAACCCGACGCAGGGCATGCGCCAGGGCAATGACATCGGCACTCAGTACCGTTCGGTGATCTACGCGACCCACCCGGAGCAACTGGAGGCGGCGCTCAAGAGCAAGGCTGTGTACCAGGCTGAGCTGTCGAAGGCGGGTCTGGGTGAGATCAGCACCGAGATTGAACAGGCGCCGACCGTTTACTTCGCCGAGACCTATCACCAGCAGTACCTGGCGAAAAATCCGGAAGGCTACTGCGGGATTGGCGGCACGGGTGTTTGCATGCCACCGAGTCTGGCGGGTAACTAAGCCCGCCCTGATCGCTCCCGCGCTTAGCGTGGGAGCGATTGACGGTTGATCAGCTTTCGGCGATCAACCAATCCATCTGCCACCCACCCTGGGTCTGCCCAAGTTTCTTGGACAGCCACGGCAGCAGCTCACGCAACTCCTCCTCCAGCCCCCACGGCGGATTGGCAATCGCCAGTCCGGAGCCGTTCAGGCTGTTCGGCGTGTCCAGCGGATGCACCAGCAGCTCCACACGCAGCAACTTCGGCGCACCAGTGCCGGCCAGATCCTGATAGAAACGACGCAGTGCGCGCTGGTCCTTCACCGGATACCAGATGGCCGCCACAGTCTGGCGCATCCGACCGATTGCCTCTTTCATCGACGCCGCACAACGCTGCATTTCATCGAGCTGTTCGAACGGCGGATCAATCAACATCACCGCGCGCTTCTCCTGCACCGGCAACATGGCGCGGGCGACATGCCAGCCCTCCCCCAGATGCACCTTTACCCGACGGTCACCGGCCATGTTCTCCTTGAGCTGCACGCCGTCTTCGGGGTGCTTCTCGTTGAGCATCACCCGATCCTGCGGTCGGGTCAGACGCCGCGCCAGCTCCGGCGAGCCCGGGTAATAGCGCAGCTGGCCATCCGGGTTCATCTCGTGCAGCACTTTCATGTAGTCAGCGGTCAACGCCGGCAGATCCGGCTGATCCCACAACCGCGCGATGCCTTCCAGGTACTCGCCGGTACGGTTGGCCTGATCGCCCTGCAGGTCATACAGACCAATGCCGGCGTGGCTGTCGAGATAGGCAAACGGCTGCTCCTTGCGCGACATCAGGGCGATGAGGCGGGTCAAGGTCAGGTGTTTGAACACATCGGCATGATTGCCGGCATGGAAGGCGTGACGATAATTCATGGCTGCTCCTGCGAGGGCCGTGAAGTTTACCTTTTACCGGGCGGCAAGTCAGGGGTTGGGGGCTGAGTGGGTGGTCTTGCTGTCGGGTACATCCTTGAGAAACCCCTCACCCTAACCCTCTCCCACTGGGCGGTCCGACGTTTCGGGAGGGTTAGGCGGGCAGCGTTCCGATGAGGGCTATCGATCTATGGAGTTACACTCGTTCACCAAGCCCGACAGGAAGTCAAAAACAAATGCGTCGCCCGATCATCTCTCTATTGTGCCTGCTCAGCTCATACCAAATCGTTGCCAGCGAAGGCCGTACTGAACAAGCTCGTCAGAACCTCAAGAACTACGGCCTGAGCCACTGCATCCTGGCGCCATTCAAAGAGCATTCCGCAATGAAAAAGGACATTGAACTGTCCGCCGGAGCCTACTCGTTCATGGGCAAAGGCCTGCACACCATTGTTCAGAATGAGGACACGCTGGAGGTCACGCATGATCCGTATGCCGAGACAGAGAAATACATGGCAGACGCCTACCTCAAAACATCCTCGACCAGCAAACAGACTGGTAAAAACATAGTTTTCTATTCTTGTCTGGAAATTTATAACTCCCCGGAATTTGACGCTTTCATCAAGTCGCAGGATCGGTATCTGCAAAACTGAAATCTTCTCGCCTGACTAAATGATCCTTTCAAACCCGATGCTGGAAAGATCTTTGAGAAGGGCTGAGTGGGTGGCCTTACTGTCGGGTACATCCTGAGAAACCCCTCACCCTAACCCTCTCCCGGAGGGAGAGGGGACTGACCGAGGTGATCTTTCGGTTTGCATCGACCTGAACAATCACCGCGACCTAAGGCTTGGCCAAGCCAAGTTCACCACCGAAGTTGCAGGTCGGCGTACGTCACCCATTCACCTCGGTCGGTCCCCTCTCCCTCGGGGAGTGTATGTACCGGAGACATGGTGAACACATGTTCGGAGACATGGTGGACGGTTTTTAGATCCTCTTACCTGCCGTAACAATCTGCAAGTTCAAGTCGATTCGGGCGATACGATGTCTACTCCAGTAGA